>CAYLJH010000043.1:0-12678 GCA_964383685.1 uncultured Candidatus Bathyarchaeia archaeon
GGCCATTGAGCTGTAGCAGACCCAAGATGCTTTTCCCAATAGCCAACAAGCCGTTAATTGATTACACGTTAGAGGCGCTGTCCAAGGAGGAGAGCATCGATACGGTTATCCTGGCCGTCTACTACATGGCGGAGTCCCTGGTTCGATATCTTGGACCCACCAAATACGACCTTGGGATACTTTACTCAAGGGAGCAGCGGCCACTGGGCACAGGTGGTCCCGTAAAAAAGGTCGAGGACATGGTGAACGGGGAGCGTTTCATGGTGATGAACGGGGATCTTCTCACTGATTTTGATTACAAGAGGCTAATAGACTACCATAAAGAGAAGGGCGGAATCGCAACCATAGCTTTGACACAGGTGAGCGACCCATCCAGATACGGTTCCGTTGAGCTTGACTGGGAGGGCAGGATCACGAGGTTCGTTGAGAAGCCAGAGTTCGGCAAGGCCCCCAGCAACCTCATCAACGCTGGCATATACATCATGGAGCCCGAGATATTCGATTACATCCCCGACGGGCGAAAGGTACGCATCGAGACGGAGGTCTTCCCCAAGCTAGCGGAGGAGCAGAAGCTATACGGGTTCGAGTCCCATGGTTTTTGGCTTGATATAGGTGAACCTCAAGACTATCTGAACGCGAACGAAATGATCCTGACTAGGAACAACCTGAACGAGTGCGGTAACGACTCAAAGATTGACCCCTCGGTTGTTATCAAAAAGCCGTGTAATTTTGGAAACAACGTGAGGATAGGAGAGGATTGCGTAATAGGACCCAATGTCTCCCTGGGGAATAATGTACAGATCGGCAAGGGATGTAAAATTGAAAACAGCGTGGTCTTTGACGGGGTCACCATTGAGGACTATAGCAGTGTCAAGGGTGCCATTCTCGGGGAGAACAGCGTCCTGGAGCGGTGGGTAAAAGTGGAGTCAGGTAGCCTTGTGGGCGATTACGCCCAGATATCGGACGGCGTCACCATCACTTCTGGAGTGAGTATCTGCCCAAGCAAGACCATTGAGGAAAGCATCCTGACCCCCAAACAGGTGATGTGATGAAGCTGTTCGGTTCAAACGGCGTCCGAGGTGTGGCCAACGAGGAGTTTACCCTTGAGCTTGCATCAAATCTTGCTGCCTCTGCGGGAAGCCTGATGGGGAAGGAAATAGGGGTCGGCAGGGATGGCAGGACCACAGGTCCCATGTTCAGGGACGCGATAGTGAGTGCTCTGCTTAGCATTGGGTGTAACGTTCATGATTTCGGGCTCGTAACCACACCCGGACTCCAGTTCATGGTCAGGGAGAAGGGCTTGAACGGCGGGGTAATGATCACTGCAAGCCACAACCCGCCCCAGTTCAACGGGGTTAAGATGATTTACCATGACGGCGTCGAGGTACCCAAGCCACTTGAGGCGGAGATCGAGGTTCTCGTGGCTAAAGGCGGGCCACCTAAATGCGAGTGGAACGAGGTGGGTTCGGTTTATCACCACGATTATATCGACACATACACGGACTCTGTCATCAGCCACGTTGACGTCAAGGCAATCAAGGAGGCAAGACTGTCAGTTGCGCTGGACCTCGGAAACGGCGCAGCCGTGTTTACCGCTCCAGTTGTTGCCAGCAAACTGGGATGTAAACTCTACACAATCAACACGGAGATCGACGGTTCCTTTCCAGGAAGGGGAAGCGAGCCTACACCGGACAACCTCGTGGACCTGAAGGAACTCATCAAGGCAACTGGGTCTGACCTAGGGATTGGTTACGACGGCGATGGCGACAGGTCAATCATAATAGATGAGAACTCGAACGCGGTATGGGGCGATAAAACCCTGAGCCTCGTGGCGCAGGAGTTCATGAAAACCCGCCCCGGCGAGACATTGGTTACCGCAATAAGCAGTTCACCGAGCATTGAAGACGTGGTTGCAAAGTACGGCGGTAAAGTCTACTGGACAAAAGTGGGCAGCGTCCTCGTGAGCAGGGCCATGGTTGAGAACGGTTACAGGATTGGCGGCGAGGAGAACGGCGGAATCATGTACGGTCCCCACCTTGAGGTCAGGGACGGCTCCATGGTTCTGGCGTTGATGCTCCACTATATTGCCACCAGAAAGATGCCTCTGTCCGAGCTTATCGCTGAGCAGCCAAGCCTATTCAAGGACAAGGATAAGACTCCGTGCCCGAACCACCTGAAAGAAGAGGTGCTTGAAAGGCTAGTGACCAAAGTTGACGCTCCCGAGATCAGTACTATGGACGGCGTCAAGCTTGTCTACGGTGACGGGAGCTGGATTCTATTCAGACCCAGCGGTACCGAGCCCATATTCAGGTTGTACGCCGAGTCGGTCAGCGAGGAAAGGGTCAGGGAGCTCATTGACAGCCACAAGGCGATAGTCAAGGAAGTCGTTGACGAGCTCAGCGCTGCATAGAACGTGCTAGATCAAGCAGGCTCTTGTAGGGATCATCTGATTTTACTACCCCGCTGGCTACAAGGATGCCCCTTGCGCCCAGGTCAAGTGCAGCCGAGGCGTCCTCACCGTTAGTGATACCCGCGCCGCATAGGACGGTCACATTAGGGTTCACGGAGTGTACCCCCTTAACTGACCCAGAGACCACCTCAGGCTGTGCTTTGGAGACAGATATACCCGAGCCTATGAGTTCGGATGGCTCTATGGCGATAACATCGGGGCTGAATAACGCGATCCTCTTCGCTGTTTCTACCGTGTCAGCGCAGACGCAGGTGAACAGGTCCACCTCTTTCGCCCTCAGTATCGATTTCTCGATCACATCGAGAGGTATCTGGTGCTCGCTGTGGTTTAGCAGGGTCCCGTAACAGCCTGACTCGGCCACCGCCTCTGGCAGGATGTGACCCGTGTTCCTCCCAGGGTACACGGGGTCGATGTGCTGAGAGAAAACAGGGATCTCGCTAGCATCAACAAGTGCTTGAATGTCAAGGGCCTGGGCGGCCAATGCTATGCTTATACCTGTTTTTTCGAGTACTCGCTCGGCTATCCGGGCGAAATCCAGTGCTTTTTGACCAGTAGACTGCTCGTAGGTCTTGAGGTTGAGCAGGATCATGGGGTACGATAAAACTCCGATGGACAACGCAATCAACGTGAATTGTGGTGGTTCATCGTATTAATGGTTACGAGCAATCAAGTCTTATAGACACTCGGCACGATTCAATTACTGCCATGAAGCTTGACGGCCCAGTTATTAGATCGGGTCCACCTGGACCCAAGGTTACCAAGGTAATGGAAGAGGCGGGACTGAATCCAGAGGACTATGGCGCGCCCCTGGTCCAGCGAGCCGAGGGCATATACATGGAGGACCCTGACGGGAACGTGTTCATCGACCTGATTTCGGGCAGGTGCATCGTGAACACGGGTCACAGCCATCCCGGGGTTGTAGAGGCGATCCAGAAACAGCTATCAAAGGGCTTTCACTGGCAAACAGCCGAGATGTACTCGCTGGCGGACAGGCTCGGCGAGATGACTGGTCTGAGCCCGTGCCAGGTATACTGGAGCCAGGCTGGCAGCATGGTCAACGAGTTCGCCATCAAGGCGGCGAGGAGAATCACGGGTAGACCGAACATAATCAGCTTCACCGGGAGCTACCACGGCTCAAGCATGGGGGCGATCAGCCTCAGCGGCTACGACCCGTCCATGACCAGGCATTACAGCCCAATTCTGCCAGGGATTTTCCACGCCCCGTATGCCTCCTGTTACAGGTGCCCGTTCAAACATGACGTTGAGACCTGCGGACTGGCGTGCCTCGACTACATCGAGGACGTGATGTTCAAGACATATGTCGCCCCTGACGAGGTGGCCGCTGTTTTCGTTGAGCCCATACAGGGAGACGCTGGCTGGCATGTTCCACCGAACTGTTGGCATCAGGGACTGCGGAGGATATGCGATGACCACGGTATCCTACTTGTTGTTGACGAGATCCAAACTGCCTTCGGCAGGACGGGTAAATGGACTGCAATGGAGCACTGGGGCGTTCAGGGAGACATCGTGCTCCTCGGCAAATCCATGGCAAGCGGCGTCCCGCTGAGCGCGGCGGTTCTCCCGAGGGACATACTGGAGTCAACGGACTCGGAGTCGATTCCAATCCACGCCCAGAGCTTCAGCGGGACACCCCTCGGGGTAGCCGCCGCTCATGCAACAATGGACGTGATAAGAGATGAGGAACTGTGCAAAAACGCTGAGAAAACGGGCGAGTACATGAAGAAACGGTTGATCGATCTCATGGATACGCGCCGGTGTATCGGAGATGTCCGTGGGCTTGGGCTTCTCTTGGGCGTCGAGATAGTGAAAGACCGGGAGAAAAAGACATCGGCCCCTGAGATGGCTGATAAAATATGTAGAGAAGCCTTCAAACGAGGGCTTTTCGTGCTCAACATGGGCAGCTACGGAGGTAGGGCCCTTCGGATAGCCCCGCCGCTGATCATCACGGAGACTCAGGTGGATAAATCAATAGAAATCCTTGACGAGTCCATGAGGGCCGCTCAGGGCTTGTAGGTCCTGATATAGCCCTCGGTAACTGCTAGGTACCCCTCGACATCTTTCATGGTGTGTGGGCTGCTGATCCAGCTGTGGCTCACCGTGGGGCTCAGGTATATGATGCCAGACTCAAGCATATGACGGAAGTAAGCCCTTGTGGCGGGGATATCATTCCTCGCCGTGTCACCTGCGTTCATCGGTTTTTCCCTCTGGAAATGGATACCGAATGTTGATCCAACGCCGGTCACGGAGACGGGCACCTCATTTCTCTCGAATATATCAACAAGTCCACCCCTCATCTTCTCTCCAAGGGAGTCAATGTGCTTGTAGATCGTTCCATCAGCCAACGCATCAATGGTTGCCATCCCTGCCACCATACTGATTGGATTGCCAGTGAATGTCCCGCCGTGGGCGCTCCTCTTGCCGGGGTCGGGGTACTTGTTGTGGTCTATCATCTCCATGAGATCAACGGGGCCACAGAACGCCCCAACGGGGAACCCGCCACCTATAATCTTGCCCAGGAATGTCAGGTCGGGTTTGACTCCATAGTATTCTTGAGCCCCACCGGTGCCAAGCCTGAAGCAGGTGATCACTTCATCGAATATGAGAAGGGTATCAGTGTCGTCGCATATCTCCCTCAACCCCGCCAGGTAACCGGGCTCAGGCGTGATGAATCCAGCTGCACCCATAACCGGCTCAAGGATGATGCACGCGAGTTTATGTTCTCTCGCCATCTTCTCGGCTGCCTCAAGGTCGTTATAGGGCACCGCGTATGTGTCCTCGATGACCTTCGCGTTGAGTCCCGCTGACTCTGATCGCCCGAACGGCTGGCCGACGTAGGCGTGTAGGCTGTCGTACCCTCCGTGCCAGCCGCCCTCGATCTTCAGCATCTTGTCCCGACCGGTGTATGCCCTGGCCAGCCTTGTCCCGTACATGTTGGCCTCGGTCCCACTGCTGGTGTATCTAACCATCCCGGCCGATGGAACGTGCTCTACAATCCTCTCGGCCAACTCTATCTCAAGCTCGTGACTGAAGCCGTAATGCGTCCCGAATGGTAGCTGCTTCATCACGGCATCGATGACGACATCCGGTGCGTGCCCCAGGATCATGGCCCCGTGCCCCATCCAGTAGTCAGTGTACTCGTTGCCGTCTACGTCGGTCACCTTGACGCCCTGGGCTTTCTTCAGGTAGAACGGGTACGGGGGTAATGCCCTTATCCCGTAACTCACGCCCGCTGGCAGGACCCTGTTGGCCCTTTCAAAGAGCTTTCTGGAGTTTGATGTGCGTTCCTCGTAGCCTGTCATGGTTGATACAAGTGAATACTCCGCTTTTTTGTATAAAGGTGAGGCGGTGTTCAGTGTGATTTAAACGAGAGTAGCCCCCCTACGCTCCCGTGAAGCCGGAGTATATTACCGACACCATCGTCCAGCTCAAGGTCCCCATGTCCAGGAACCCGCTTGGCAAGACGTTCAGCTACCTGCTCAAGGAATCCAGGACACTCATCGATACCGGCGTACCATCAGAAGAGGCGTACAACGGGCTCTACGACCAGCTGGAGCCCCATGGCCTCAAGCCTAAGGATATCGAGCGCATAATCATCACCCACCTTCACAACGACCACATCGGGCTCGCCCAGATACTCCGCGATGACGGGGTTGAGATATGGGCAGGCGCAGCAGCAAAGGAGAGGCAGGAAATGATGGTCGCCGAGTGGGACGACCTATACGAGAACACACTCAACGAGCTCGATCTCTTCGGCGGACAGCAGTACAGGCACAACATCACAAAGAACAAGTACATTTTCAAGAGCGATGTAAAGCCCATGCAGATTGACAGGTATCTCGCTGACGGCGAGAAGTTCACGCTGGGCGACCTGGACCTTGAGGTGATATGGACTCCCGGCCACAGCTACGAGCACATCTGCCTCCTCAACCAGAAAGATAGAATCCTGTTCAGCGGCGACCACGTCCTGCCAAAGATCACCAGCCACGTTGCACTTCACAGCTACAGGGACCACGACCCGCTTGGTGAGTACCTGTCAAGCCTTGAAAAGATTCAGGACGTAGACGTGGATACCATCCTACCAGGCCACGAGTGGACGTTTAACGACCTCAAGCCCAGAGTCCAGCAGCTCATTACTCACCACAGGAACAGGCTTGACGAGATGAAAGAGACCCTTGAGGACGGCCCCCAGACTGTGTACGATGTTGGGAGTAAGGTCCACTGGGACAGCAGGCCATGGCCAGTGATGACGTTCTGGACCAAGAGGATGGCCGCCACCGAGACCTTCGCCCACCTGTTCTACCTTGAAAAGCTGGGTGAGGTCAAGAGGGAAACCAGGAAGGACACCTGGTACTTCAGCCTCCCGTAGGCTCAAAACCACGTATTTTTTGCATGAAAATTATTCTAAACGCGCGCGACTACAAGCCGTACAAGAAGGAGTAGCTAGGAGCCGTCGAGTATCTGGACGGCACGCACGGCTATCCTTATCTCGTCCTCGATGCTCTGTTGGACTTTATCCGCGAGCTCCCCGGTTTTCTCACCCGGCTCCATCTCGCCCTTGCCCGTACCCTTGAAGAGGTTGCCGTCCACGGTACATATGGCACCTGCCCGCACTCCCTTTATCCCCGCGAGGGTGAACATGAGGCTTGCCTCCATCTCGATGCTGAGGACGTTTGCCTCGCCGAACTTGCGGAGAACCTCGGCGTTTCCCCCGTAATAGGCGTCGCTGCTGATGATTATTCCCGGGTGAACCTTGATACCTAGCTCATCCGCCGCTTGGAGCAACGCGTTCACTACCTGGTAGCTTGCCACTGCTGGGTACTCGGTGGCGATGTAGGTCTTGCTGGTTCCCTCCCAACGTACCGCGCCTGTGGCAACGACGATGTCCCCGCTGTCCAGGTGTGGTACAAGCGCACCGGTCGTGCCGACCCTGATGAATGTGTCAGCCCCGAGGTTCATGAGCTCCTCCATGGCGATCGCGGTAGTCGGGCATCCGATACCTGACGAGGTCGAGGTGATGGGGATTCCCTTGGTCTCGCCCGTGTACGTGACATAGCCCCTGTACTCGGCCTTCTTCTCGCTTGAATCGAAATGATTCGCTATCCGCTTGACCCTGGTGGGGTCTCCTGGCATCAGGATGTACCTGGCAACATCTCCTATACCGCACATGATGTGGGGTTGAATTCGCTTACTCAATGAAGACTCACTGGTTTTGAAACGTCGCTTGAGTATAAAACCGATACGAATAAGGAGTTATGATTTTGTTTTGAGAATATCCCCCCTCCCGAAGTGGGAGGAGGGCTCTTGGGGGAGTGTTATCGCCAGACCTTGATTCCACGTTCGTGAAGGTACTGGGCTGCCAGTTCTGCGATGTCTGGACCCTTGAACGGGATCTTCAGGCTCTTGACCTGACCCATTATGTCGCGGTAGTTGATCTCCAGTGGCCTTCCTGCCTTCTGGAACTCGTCTAGGATGGTCTGTGCGACCTCCTCTGCGACCCTGAACTTTGGGCTCAACATCTTGTAGTGAAGCTTTAGGGCACTGCTCACCTCGTCCGGTGAAGCTGTATCAATGGCCCATACCGTTGGTCTCGGGCCGCCCTTGCTGCGCTTGACCTTGCTCACCTTTAGAGCGGGAACCAGGACGTTCATGGCGCGTAGCCTCTTGAGTGCCCTGTAGACCGTGGCCTCTGGCATGTTCAGCTCACACTGTAGAACCCAAGCCGTGGATGCGCCGTGGAGACAGAAGTAGAGGAAGGTCTCGCTGACCGCGCCGCTGGTGAAGATCTTCTCGCTAAAGCTCATGAGCTCCTGGATGTTCTTCAGAGTGGTCGCGAGGTCGTTTTTCTCGTTGAGAAGTAATAATTGCCG
This sequence comes from uncultured Candidatus Bathyarchaeia archaeon, assembly GCA_964383685.1. Classification (GTDB taxonomy): domain Archaea; phylum Thermoproteota; class Bathyarchaeia; order TCS64; family TCS64; genus RBG-16-57-9. The sequence continues at coordinate 8,359 of CAYLJH010000043.1, forward strand.
GAATACATCTACGTATTTGCCGAAGTTAGCATTCCTTACACCCGGTCTGGCTACCGAGCGATTTTTATTCATGTTTATTGTTTTATCTAGGGCTACCGTGCTTGACACTTAATCTAACTCCGGGTCCCCTTTCGGGGCAAGATGTTTACAGCTCCGATATGCTTATAAGTATACTTGATAACAAGTAAACTTGTAAACAAATAAACTGGTGATACAGTTAACATGCCACGGAAAACAGTAGCCATAAGGGGATTAGACACCGAGCTTTACACTGAAGTCTACTCCATGGCCAAAAAAGACGGCAAAAACGTGGCCGACTTGGTTAACAAGGCACTCGACCAGTACATCAACAATGATGGAGCTGGCTCCGTAGCAGTTTTACACGGTGGCGCGCTTGCTAACTCCGCTGAATTCATTCTAGCCATTGACGATGACGGCGAAATAAGCCTGTCCAAGGATGATATAAAGGAAATAGCCATAGAAATGGGTCCTTTCGCCATAGAGAGCAATGGAAGCCTAACATTCGAGAAAGACGTTGATAAAAACGCCCTCCAGCAGATCACCAGGATACAGGTAAAGTCCGGTACCGTTAAGGTGCCCAGGTCGGCGTACGCACAGTTCCTGATGAAGTGCAAGATCCAGGGAAAACTCGACAAGTATTGACACCCGTTTCTACGGTAGCAGTAGGGGTTCAAGACGGTAGCTTCGAGCCGTTCCAGCGAGGCACAGGTAGTCCTGTTCAACACACCAGCCTTTGTTGTACACGTTTACAGGACTCAGAGTTGCTTGATCTCAGGGTCGTCCCCATCACGGTGGACGGCCTTGACGCTGGAGTAAACATTGTAAACATTCTCAGGAACTGGGAGATGGATGTCATCATCCTCGGTGGAGCCACGTTTGCCGGGTTCAACGTGGTGGACACGGAGTATGTTTACAGGGAGATCGGGAAACCCATCATCGTCTATATGTCTAAATATCCTGACATGGATGCCACTTTGAATGCGCTCAGAAAACATTTCCCAGATTGGAGGGAGAGGTGGAAAAGGTACGAGGCTCTTGGCAAGATTCACGAGTTCAAGATCAGGGAGTACTCATCAATCTACTTTGAAGTGGTTGGTGAATCAGTTGGATTTGCCGAAAACGTTCTCAGGGAACAGGCAATTCATGGCAAGATACCCGAGGCGTTGAGACTCGCTGACCTTATTGCCAAAGGAACTAGTTCAGTCTTTCAAGGTCAAGGGGGAACTGGTCGTGGGTCTTGAGGTTAAACACGGACAGGACCCCCGGCGTGGGAACCAGTTTCATCCTCTTCTGGAAAGGGGTCTGGTCCTGGAAGCTACCGGCAGAGATCAACGTTACGCCCTTGTACTTCTTGGACTCGTAGATGTGAATGTGGCCCATTAACACCACGTCTGGGATGTGCTTCATCACAAGCCGGTCAACCTGCTCAGGGGCAATTGGCGTTGCTCCCCCATATGAAGGCGCTACGTGCCTGCATTTTAAGAGAAGCTCAATTGCGTTTACAGGGTTCGCGAAATCTTGACCAGGCGTGCTGCCAAGGATATCAGTGAGCGCGGAACCATGCGCAACAAGGATACGCACCGTATTCAAGTCCACATAAACTGGGTTGGGCGCCATGATCACGTTTGGGTTAGCATAAAGGGATGGAGCGTAGCTCTCCGGGATGACCGGTTGAGGAAGGCTTCTTCTCACGGCGTCGTGGTTACCGGGTATGATGATTGTCTCGATGTGGTCAGGGAACCTGGCGATGAGCTTGGCAGCCTCCTCGTACTGAGCCTTCGGGGTGGATATAGTGAGTTCGTCAAGCTGGTCCGGGTAAATCCCGATCCCATCGATAAGGTCCCCTGCAATCACGACGTACTTCACGGTTGAAGCTAGGTCCTTGCTGGGCTGTGGTCCTAAATCCTGGTTAAGCCATCTGAGGAATTTCTCGAAAAGGTCCTCCCTAAAATGGATGCTACCGATATGAACGTCCCCGACAAAAACAGCCGACACAGGGTCTTTGCTCCTGTGGATGTTGTGCATCGGAATATCGGGCCAGTAGAGCTCGTTGGCCACCATCATCTTCTCCCTGAAACGAGTGCCCTCGAAGCATATCACCTGGTCATGGAGGATCTCCAACCCCTTCTTGATGTTGTCCTCTCCACTTACCATCACCTGGGTCGTGGTATCGATGTCCTCAAGGTCCAGAAATAGGCGGTTATTCCTTGCACTCTTTTCCGTGACTATCCCAATGGTCTTGAATTTTGTCTTCAGAGGCAGCTTCAATGCCTGGGCAAGCGGGATCGCGTCCCTGAGGTCCGGGCGCTGCTTGATTATCGACTCAAGCTGCTTGAACCTGCTGTTGAAGTAGTCGATGTACCCGTTTGAGCTCCCTATAGACTTTGTTTCCGGGGGTAAGATAAGATCAAGCACGTTCACTGACTTATTAGCCAGTATCGGCCTCATCGGCTTCTTTACCTCGGGCTCCTTTGTGAGGAACTCGGCATCGATTATGAAAATATTGGACTGTCTGTAGGCCCTTCTAATAGCTTCCTCCATCAACGCGATGGCCTCATCTATGGGCATCTTGTTCAGGAGAGTGAAGGCATCTGGAGTGAGCTGGTAGCCCTCAGCCATTGCCTTCTGCACTACTGGAAATAGTTCCTCAGACAGCATTTGTTGTTTACTTCGCCTGTATTACGTAATCTACACGTGCTGGTGCAAAGGTCTCGATGATGATAGCGGGCTCTTCACCCGTTGTCTCGAACTTGTGCTCCTCGTGTGGGGACAGGTACCAGGCAGCCCCGACCGTTGCCTTGACTTCCTTGTCCCTTGTTGATAGGGTTCCCGCTCCTGAGATCAGGGTGCCCATCTGCTCGTGTGGGTGCTGGTGCCAGTCAACGACCGACCCTGGGTTGATTACAATGTAACATTGTGTGGCGTGCATTCCGTTTCCGATGATACGAATGTCTACCCCTTCAATGGGCTCAAAGCGAGGCGCCTCGTCCCAACTAGTTGGTTGAACCATAGAACAGTTTAGGGGTACGATCCTATATTAGGTTAGAGACCTAGCGCGGGCTCCTCGTTCTGCTCAAGGATAAGTTCCCTGATCTCCTTCCTGATGCTGTACCTGTAGGGCATGCTGCTTGTGTTCCTGTCGATGTAGCCCTTCTCGTAGAGCTTCTTCAGCAGTCTGGCGGTGTGCTCACGGGTCTTGCCGATGACATCCTTGATCTCGGGTACAGTCCCCTCGCCGAGGTCCACGATCATCTTGAGGACATCGAGTTCGGTGCCGGTGATCTGCTGGAGGATGTTGTCGCTCTCCAGCGGTATCGGGGCCGTAACAGGGGTCTGTTGAACAATCCTCGGCTGCGCAGCTATCTTCTGTAGGTCCCCACGCATGGCATCAATGCTGGACTCTATGCTGTCGACCCTGTCGGAGAGCTCCATAACCTTCTCAAGTCCCTTCAGTGTAGCGTCTCCCGTCCCACGGCCCGAGTTCATTGCCTCTCCGGCCATGTATTTTGCCTGGAGTGCCTCACGTTCGATCCTGTCAAGCTCAGATTCCATCCTCTTGACCTGTCTAGTGAAACCAGAGCTGATGTTCCTAACCGCGTCCTTGCTGTCCTCGTACTCCGCCTGGGCCATGACGATGCGTTGGTATACTATGTAGCTCCCGACTATCATTACCACGAAAAGTGACAGGGTGGTGAACAGCATCTCCATGGGGCTACCTGATATGACAGGCGGGGACAGGTTAATTACAGTATCGAAATAGGGGACAATCCAGGGAACGTTTCTTAACTTGTTATCTGGAAAACAATCACGTATTGTCTGGATTGTTTACTTGTTTACATGATAATTCCCAGGCTCTGTGTTTAAATTTCGCAGTTCAACTACAACTTGATACCCCTTGGGCAGAAAGATCGAGGCAAGGATCAATATCACGGGCAGGGTACAGGGCGTCGGGTTCAGGCCATTCATCTACAGGATGGCGGTAAAGAACGGGCTCCTTGGATACGTCATCAACTTGGGTGACGCAGGCGTTGAGATCATCGTCGAGGGGTCCGAGGACTCCATTACAAGATTCCTTGATGATATCCGTGAGAATGCGCCTGAGGTCTCCGATATCGAGGACATATTCCACAAGTTCAGCCCGTTCAGGGGAAGGTTTCACAGTTTTATCATCGACAAGAGCAAGATTTCCGGCAAAGTTGCATCGGGCATCTACCCACCCGACATCGGGATCTGCCCAGAGTGCCTCAGGGACCTGAATGACCCCAGAGGTAGGTGGTACGAGTATCCCTTCACGGCATG
>CAYLJH010000044.1:0-12603 GCA_964383685.1 uncultured Candidatus Bathyarchaeia archaeon
CGAGGTGGCCGAGTCGCGCTCCGCGGGCATGCTCCTGCTCCTCCTCCACCGCTGAAGTGGAGGGTAAGCTTGGGGATCGGGAGCATGGTCGTGCTGTAGCCGGCGCATACGCCTGATCCGTGGATTATAACGTTTGGACCCGTCACCTCGAAGATGAGCTTCTCGGCAAGGCTGCCTCCGCAGCCCCCGCAGGTCTTGTTTCCCTTTATTCTAATGTCCTTCATCATTCCTCCTCCTTTAGCCCCACCCACTCAACCTCGTACTCCACCTTACCCGTGGCGGCGGTCTTGAGTACCTGGTCGCAGATGTACCTGATGTTGTCAGGTACAACGTCCCTGCCACCGAGGCCCGTGATGCAGCTGATGACTTTCGGGTGCTTGTCCATGTTGACGATGGCGCGTCCCACCTCAAGGGCACCAACGCCGCCCCCGGCCGAACCGAGGCTGAAGTTTCTGTCAACGACTCCTATCGCCTTGACCTTACTGGCGATCTCCTGTATCCTCTTGGTCGGGTACGGCCTGAAGCTCCTGATCTTGACCAGCCCGATCTTGTGGCCCTTGTCCCTGTACTCGTCAATGACCACCCTGGATGTGCCCGTGATTGCCCCCATGGTGAATAGCACGGCTTCCGCGCCCTCGGTCCTGTACTCCTCGACGACCCCGCCGTAGCTTCGCCCGAACAGTCCGGCGTACTCCTTGTCAATGTCGTCTATGATACCAAGGCAGTCCTGCATTATGTTCTCCATCTGGAGCCTGATCTCAAGCTGCCTACCGCTCTTGGGGCCGGCGACACCCACCTCTCGGGGGTCGTTGGGGTCAAGGTAGATGTACTTGTGCTTGTACGGCGGCAGGAACCCGTCCACCTTGTCCTGCTCCGGGATTGATACCGGGGTGGCCGTGTGGCTCGTGGTGTACCCGTCGTAGCAGACCATGACGGGCAGGTAGACTCGCTCGTCCTCGGCTAACTTGTACGCCTGGATCATCATGTCAAGTGCCTCCTGGGGGCTCTCGCAGTAGAGCTGGAGCCAGCCAATGTCCCTCTGCTGGAGGCTGTCGCCCTGCTCCGCCTGTAGCGTGCCGGGGGCAGCTAGGCCGCGGTTAACCACCGCCATGACGATTGGGAGCCTGAAACCTGATGCCATCCAGAGCACCTCAGTCATGTAGGCGATCCCCTGGCTGCATGAGGCGGTGAAGGCCCGACCACCCGCGGCGGATGCCCCGACACAGTGGCTCATGCTGCTGTGCTCGGACTCGGTTCTCTGGTAGACGCAGTTGCCCAGTTCACCCGCGACGTTCATGTCGGCCAGGTGCTCGACTAGGGGTGTCTGCGGAGTGATGGGGAACGCCGCGATGACGTCTGGTCGCGATAGCTTGACCCCGTATGCCGCCGCGTGGTTTCCCTCTAAGAACTTTACTTCACCCATCTCTATGCCTCCCTCTCCATCGCTATGGCGTCGCTGGGGCACTCCTCGGCGCAGATGCCGCAGCCCTTGCAGTAATTCAGATCGAACACGATTTTACCATCAACCCTCTCCACGTACCCGTCGGGGCAGTAGGTCTCGCACAGCCCGCACTTGGTACAACTGTCATGGTCAACGACGGGCCTGATGGCCCTCCACATGCCTGTGTTTGCCCCCTTGATGGACGGGTCGTCGTTGAAGGTGGCCGGTGGCAGGTTTCCCCATTTTTTCCTGTACATATTATCGCCTTGTTCTTTACTCATTAGTTGATTACGTATAAAAAACGAATCATACACACATTTACCTGCACCTATTCTAGGCACACGGGAGGTTTGGAGCCTCTCTACTATCCACTTAGCTAGTGTTTTATACTCACTTGATCAGTAAGAGTCGGATACCTCATGATGGAAATAAGGATTCATGGACGAGGAGGCCAGGGTGCAGTCACGGCAGCCAAGATTATTGGCGAGGCCGCGATCACCGAGGGAAAATGGGCGTGGAAGTCTGCCCTCTACGGAGGGGAGAGAAGAGGCGCACCAGTCCAAGCCTTCGTCAGGATCGCCGATGAGCCCATTAGGGAGACTCATCAGGTGATTGAGCCTGATTGCCTGCTTATCATCGACCCAACCCTGCCGGAGGTCGTCAACGTGACCTCTGGCCTCAAAGACCCTGGGACGATAATCTACAACACCACGAAGAAAAAGGATGAAATCGAGTTCGCGAAGGGAGCCAAGCTGGCCACCCTGGACGCGTTGACAATAAGCAACGAGCTGTTCGGGGCAAGGTCCATACCCATAGTGAACACGCCCATGCTGGGTGCCCTCGTCAAGGTCACCGGCTACCTGGAGCTTGAGAGCCTGTTTGAGCCCATAATGAAGGCGTGGCCGGGAAGCAGGGGAGAGAAGAACATCGAGGCAGTTAAAATCGGATACGAGCAAGTGGCGCTATGACCCGAGTTTAATGAAAATATAGACGATGTAAGCGGCCATTCCGATGGCTAATAGGAGATATATCAACCCGGCTGCTTTCAGAACCTTCATGGCTCTGTTTCTCCATTTTTTCCAGTTCATAAACTATTCAGACTCCTTTTTGATTACATGAATGGAAGCAGGATAATCAACGTCCCCATCGCTATCATCAATAGGAAGTAGCCGACGCCAAGAATTACCGCCAAAATGATGAGCCGCTTGACCCACTTCCACCAGTCCACGGGAGGATATGGGTTGATGTAGGATAAGATACCTACTTGGACGCCTCAACGAGGGCGCTGAACAGCTTGTTCATCTCGCCCTTGTGCATGTGCTCTGGGTGCCACTGGACGCAGAGCCTCCAGTACGGAGAGTCCGCCTCAAGAACCTCGTTGACGCCGTCAGGTGCCCACCCAGTTACCTTGAACCCCGGTGCGGGGACCTTGCATGCCTGGTGGTGGAACGAGTTGACCTTGACCTCGTCAACACCGAAGATACCGTGGACCAGCGAATCTGGCTCAAGCTTGACGTGGTGTGTGCCGTACCATGCCTCGGCCTCCTGCCTGTGCTTGATGGGCTTGTCCACCTGGCTACCGATGTCCTGGATCAGAGTACCGCCAGCCGCCACGTTGAGTGTCTGGAGGCCCCTGCAGATGCCGAAGACGGGCTTCTTGCCCGCCAGGGCTTTTTTCGCGAGGCTGATCTCGAATGTGTCCCGGAGTATGTCGATGCCTCCCTGCTTGGGCAAGGGCTGCTCGCCGTAGAGCATGGGGTCAACGTCAGGCCCGCCCGTGAAGATGATGCCGTCAACCAATCCAAGGAGCTGCTCCTGGTCAATGTCGTAGAGGGGAGGGAGGATGACTGGTGTTCCCCCGTTGCGCTGGACCGCCTTGGTGTAGGCGTCCGGCAGGTTGTAGTGCTTTTTATCGTTCAAGTAGCGAGAGGTTATCCCGATCACTGGTCGCATAGCCAAACGGATGTGGCTGGTCACATTTAATGTTTACAGTTCGAGTATGAAATCTTATAACTGATAGAGTACGCCTTTTCCGTGATTCAAATGTCCAAGATATTCAAGGCGACTGACGCGGCCACATACGTCAACGAGGGAGTCTACACCATGTACTGGCTCGCCGGCAAGGACCTGGGGGCAAAGAACTTCACCACGGTCATGTACGACTACGAGCCCAACTGGACCACAAAGAGGATGCACACCCATGACGCAAGAGAGAGCATCTACATCATCATAGAGGGGCTTGCCAAGGTCCACCTCAACGGCGAGGACCACGAGCTGGGGCCGGGGATGGTCGTCTACTTGTCACCTGGCGACATGCACGGCGTTACAGGGTCAGGGCCAGATGGCCTCAAGATGATCGAGGTCTGGGCACCCCAAGACCCGGATGTCACCTACTACGAGGACGGAAAAGTCGTCGAGTAATAACCTTTCCAGCCTGATAACTGGAAACCTTCTTTTCCAGCTCATGAGTATCCTCTATTTACCGTTTTAAGATCGGTCTTGGAAAAAATTAATTTCTTTATTTAAATAGAATTATCCGGATAATACCAAATTATTTTCCACAGACTATAAATACGGATAAAGGGTACCCAAATTCAGAAGTGTCTGGGTTTGGGTGCTTCTAGAGGTCGTGAAATTGACAGCTCCCATGTGGAGGGTCCTACTCGAAAGGTAGGATGTGGACTCGGCCTCACATTTTCAATAATATTTGTGGACGAGCGGGGCCCCGAACCCCGTACTCTGGATTGACAGTCCGGCGTGATACCAGTTTCACCACTCGCCAAGGTTAGCTAACCATTTCCTCAGTTTCTTTCAGAAATGACTGGCTGTTCCCATCTTTGTTTGACATCCTTAAAAACTATCGTAACTGTTAATCACGCCATGTTCTCACGTCATTTCTGTCCTATATGTCAGGATGTTCTGTGCTCCCGTTTCTTCCTCTCGTCCTCAAGGAACTTCTCATCATCGGGACATCGCTGAGGGTCTTGTTGCAGAGGTCCATCCTTACCCTCAGATAAGCGAGCTCCTGTCGGTCTGACTCCTCCTCGATCTCCTGAGCTCGGTACCCTCATGGTTGACCCTGAGCCAATCATACGCGTTCATGTAAGCTTCAATGAAGGTAGGCTTGCTTGGATCTTAGTACCTCAGGATTACGGGGCCCTTGGACTTGCCCTGAAGGTACTTTATCCAGCTCATTCGCATAGGCCCGTTTCAATCTCTTCAAGTACATCATGATAGAGAACATCTGAGTCCTCGGAAAAACAGCCCAGAGAGAGGCAAATGAGGAGATGAACTCATTCTTTTTTCGCATTCTTTTTACTAGACCATCTGGGATATGCTGTTATTCAGGCGGATGCATCAATGGCAATACGTGCGATAGTTGACCAACTGGGGAAATCACTGACAAAAGTGGGCAAGAAGAAGGAGGGCCCAAACCGCATCCCGTACATGGTAGTGTGGAACTTTACCAACATGTGCAACCTCAGGTGCAAGCACTGCTACCAGGACGCCAAGGAGACGTGCGACCCAGACGAGCTCACCCTTGAGGAGAAGCTCACGTTCGTCGACACCATGGATGCGGCGGGCGTTAAGGTGCCCGTCATCTCGGGCGGCGAGCCTCTCATCCACCCGGACTTCTTCCCAGTCCTTGACTATATGGTGGAGAAGAAGATGCACGTGGCGGCCGCCAGCAACGCCACCATGATCACAAAGGACTTTGCGAAAAAGCTCAAGGACCACGGCCTCGCCTACATCGAGATCAGCCTCGACAGCGTCAACCCCGAGACTCACGACGAGTTCAGGGGTCAGAAGGGTTGCTGGAACCTCACAGTCCAGGGAATCAAGAACTGCCTGGAGGCAGGGATTTTCGTGGCAATAGCAACCGTTTTCACGAAGAACACAATCGACGAGGTGGACCCGATGCTTGACCTGGCGGCCGAGCTTGGCGTCCAGCGTTTCATTCACTTCAACTTTGTGCCGGCGGGAAGGGGCCCCGAGATCGCGGACCAGGACCTGAGCCCGGAGGAGAGGGAGGAGCTTCTCAGCAAGCTGTTCAAGCGCAGGAGGACCATCGGGCTTGAGATACTGAGCACGGCCCCCCAGTACGGAAGGGCTTGCCTTGAGGGAAGCCTAGGCAGGTACCTGGACCCGGACAGGCTCTACGTGGAGACCAAGGCCCAGAAGAGCGAGCAGTTCTACGTCCAGAGCCCCACACACTACAACACGGTCACTGACAAGGTGAACGCGGTACCCATGGAGTCACTCCAGGGATGCGGCGCGGGTCGCCAGTTCATCTGCATCCAGCCCAACGGCGACATCTGCCCGTGTATGTTCATCTCGGACTGGGTCGAGGGAAACATCAGGGAGGAGCCCTTCTGGGACATCTGGAAACGGTTCGAGAAAATCGCGGTGTTCACGGACAGGGACGCCCTTGAGGGCGAGTGCGGCTCATGCCAGTTCAGGTACCTGTGCGGAGGGTGCAGGGCACGCGCCATCAACTACATCGGCAACCCCATGGCCGCCGACTCGGGCTGTATCAAGAACAAGGATAAATGGCTGATAGAGCAGGGAAAAGCCTAGTTTTCTTCCCTGTCCAGAAGCATCATGGGCATACGGGCCCTGTCAGGCGTGCAGACCAGGTCGTGGAGCAGCTCGGGTGTCTGGTCGTCCATGAGTTTCCTCATCTCCTCAGCGCAGCCACGAACCTCTTCACCGGTCATCCTCCTTACATTTGGCTCAAGAACCGGGCCGGTCCTGCCACAGGCGGGGCACTCCTCAAGCAGCGTAACCATGTCGCCCGTGATCATTGCGCCAGGGTAGCTGTTTGCCATATGGTCGATGAAGGCAAACCTCCCCGTCTCGCCCCAGTCCATCTTGTTGTGGTTCTCGTCAAGGACCATGGGGTAGACCAGGGTGGGTGGCAGGTGCAGGTAGTGTCCTTCGGGGCACTGGATTGCGTGCCAGTTGCTCTCAACCATGGTGTAGAGGTCAATATTGTTCTCGTGGGGGATGCCCAGTGTCTTCTCCGCAAGGTCCCTGAACTCCTTGAGGGGCATCTCCTCCGTGTCGTGGAGCTTCCAGCCGCCGCCTGTGATGATGGCGCCCTTCTCGCCGAAATCGTAGGTCTTGTCCTGTTTCTCAAGCTCGTCCATGACGCGGCGCATGATGAAAGGAGCCTCTGCTATGAACACCCTGTCGCCCGCCTTCTCGCGCTCATCCAGCCAGTTGATGACGTTGCCAGTGATCTTCCTGGATGTGCCCATGAGCTGCATGGCTGCGGCCATTACGGCGTCGCTGAGACCCCTGATATCGCCGTTGCTCACGCGCATTAATTGAGTTGTAATCTCCCTGTCGATAGCGTACTGGACATCCTCGTAGACATCGTCCATGAGCTTGATGACCTTGCCGACCCACATGTTGGTCTTGGATGGGTTTGGGCCGCAGAGGTAGGCATACGCCGAGTCATCGTACCAGTGCTCCAGCATCTCGCTGATGCCCATCTTGCCCAGTGCGTACTGGCTCCTCATGAAAGTGGTCTGGTCTTTGGGTATGAAGCTGAACCTGCCGCTTGTGCCGCTGCTGTACACGGCCATGATTCCCTTGTCGGCGAACACGTCGATCATGTCGTCCATTGTGGGGTTCTTTTTCTTGATCTTGGGTCGCTCAACCTTGTTGATGCTGATGTTCATGAGCCAGTTGATGAACTCCTGTCCCTCAAGGTATGCCTTGAAGAACCGGTGGCTGATTAGCGGCACCTTGTCCAGGTCACCGTAGGTCTTGAGGCTGGAGGGCGAGAAATCGAACTCGTTGCAGTACATGTGGTACCATTTGCTCTCCTCGTACCAGTAGTTGAAGGCGTGTTTTATGGCGTTGAAACGTAACTCGTCGGTCTTCTCCTTCGGGAGCCTAAACAGCGTGTCCACCCCGTACAGTGCCTCATCAATGGGCGTCCATGTCTCCTTGGGCGGCACGTAGCCGATATCATGCATCTTCTGTGTTGCCTTGCTGACCAATCTGATGACCGAGGGATACGTATGGGTACCGAATAAAAAGGTAAGCTATCTAGATGGACGTAACCGCTAAAACGGTGAAGGACTGATAGGACACTATGAAAGTTCTAGTCGTATACAAGGGGCTGGCGGAGAGGATCAAGGAGCGCCTCCCCGACGATATCGAGGTAGTTTACCCGGAGGTTGGCACTGACGAGGAGCTTGTTGAGCTGGCCAGGGATGTTGAAGTCATTGTGAGCACGAGGCTCAGCCCGATAGTGGTGGAGAGCGCGCCAAAGCTCAAGCTGCTGCAGAAGACGGGGGCCGGCGTGGATGATATGCCGTTTGACGCCCTCAAGGAGCACACGTACATGGCCAACACCAGCGGCTCAAACCCCGTACCGATGGCGGAGGGGGCGGTATCCCTTGTATGGGCCCTCGCCAAGAGGATAGTGCCGAGGCACCTTGGATTCCAGTCCGGGAGGGAGAGCACCAGGGGCATCCTGCTGATGGGCAAAACCGCGGGAGTACTGGGCATGGGAGCAATAGGATCAGAGGTGGCGAAGAGGCTCAAGGCAATGGGCATGAAGGTCATGGGGCTCAGGAGGGAGCGGAACGAGGAGCTCAGAAAGGAGCTTGGGATCGATTGGCTTGGGGGAGTTGATGAACGTGACCACCTGATGAGTGAGTCAGATTTCCTCATAGTCACAATTCCCTTGACGCCGGACACCGAGGGCATGATCGGGGAGCACGAGCTTAGCCTGATGAAGGAGGGCTCTTATGTGGTCAGCGCCGCCAGGGCCATGATCATCCAGGAGAAGCCCCTCTACGATGCCCTGAAATCAGGCAGGCTGGCAGGGGCAGGTATTGACGTCTGGTGGCAGCCACACTTTTGGGACCCACTGTGGAACGTTGACGGCAAGCCCGCATCCAAGTACCCGTACTGGGAGCTTGACAACGTCATCTGCATCGCCCACCAGATCGGCTCATCGGACAGCCAGTCGGATGCATCACTGAAGATAATGGTTGAAAATATAATCAGGACCAGGGATGGGAAGCCTCCCATCAACCAGGTCGATAAAGTGTTGAGGTACTAGGCGTGGCTCAGGACGAATTTCTCGATCCTGTCCATTGCGTCCTCTAGCATGTAGCCTTCCTTGTGCTCGAACCAGCTGGGCATCTTTGTGTTGCTCAGTGGCCTGATCATGCTGAACCTGACGCTTCCTGATCCCGCTCCCTCGCCATAGCCGCCGCCTGGTACGGTCCTGACCTTGACCTCCTTCTGGAGCCCCGCGACGAAATCGGTGCAGGACATTCCCGTTCCTGTCACGTCGGCGAAGGGGTAGAAGGCTCCCTCTGGCTTGGGGCACTTTACGCCAGGCATATCGTTGAGGCGCTTGACGGCGTAGTCGATGCGCTCCTCGTACTCCTTCCGCATGTCGGCTACGAACTGCTGGCCGCTCTGGAGACCTGCTAGGCATGCGCGCTGGATTGGCCAGCTGGCCCCTGCTCCCGGTGCCCTCTGGACGTATGGCGCGAGCTCTGGGCCCGCGATTATCCATCCCGTCCTCATGCCCGCCCAGGCGAACATCTTTGTCATGGCCTGCGCCACGATGACCCTGTTCTCCATTCCCGGTAGGGTGATTATGGGGAAGTGGTCCTCTCCCGTCCAGATGAACTCGGTGTAGGTCTCGTCGCTGAACACGATAAAGTCGTGATCGTTTGCCAGGTCCGCTATGACCTTGCACTCTTTTTTACCGTACACCTTTCCGCTGGGGTTGCCGGGGTTCTCTACGTAGAGTCCCTTGGTCTTTGAGCTGATGGCGTTCTTCAGTGCCTCCTCGTCAAAGTCCAAGAACCCGTCATCCCGCTTCTTGAGGTTCGCGTAAACGGTCTTTGCCCCGAAATAGGCTGGAGCCATGGTGCCGCCGCTGTAGGCGGGGTCAAACGCGATTACCTCGTCGCCCTCGTCAAGGATCGCCGCGTAGCTCTTGAAAATGCTCTCGCTTCCGCCGGCCGTGATTGATACCTGGCCGGGGGTTGTCTCGTATCCGTACTTTGAGTAGTACTTGGCGATCTCCGCCTTTAGCTCCGGGTCGCCCCCGAAGCAGTAATGGGTCTGGCCGATCTTGATTGCGTGGTTGACGGCGTCCGCGATATAGTCTGGGAGGAGGAAGTTTGGGTCTCCTGCCGCCAGGCTTATCATCTCGGGGTCCGCTGGGCCTGAGAGCCTTGTACCCCTGCGCCTGCCGGGACCATGAAGCTGTTTTCTAACGAGTCTTTCGATGGACATGTGGTAAGGGTTGCTCCAATTTAATAAAAATCTATGGAGAGTGAAGCCTATGTTTTCTGTTTTATTGATTAATATTCGCGAATATTTTTGGCAAACACGCAGTGATTTATGCTATGTTTACCTCATCTGGGTACCATTTCCGCGCCCAGTCACAGATGCTGTCGATTGACTTGCTAAGATCTAGCCCCTTCTCTGTGAGGTCGTACTCAACTCTGGGCGGCACCTCGGGGTAGACGATGCGGATGATAACATCCTCCCTCTCCAGCTCCCTCAGCCGAGTGGTAAGCGTCTTGGGGCTCACGCCGTCCAGGGTCCTCTTGAGCTCGCTGAACCTTTTCTTGCCGTGCCATGAAAGCTCCTTGATGATATGCAGCGTCCATTTCTTGCCCAGCAGCTCAAACGTTGGGAAAACCTTGCATTTCCGTTTCATCGATGACCCCTCACTTTAAATAAAGTAACCATGGTTCCCTTTTGAATACTTCCCATTTTATATCCTACTTCAATATGTAAAGTAACTCTGTAATCGAGGGTACCGATTGAGCGAACAAAAGAAGAGCATACCAGAGCTAGTGAAAGGCTGGGCGGGATTCCTGCAGAGGCAGGAGAGCCCCTTCAAGGTAAATATCATGAGAAACCTTGTCAAGAACCTCGCCGTGAACCTGACCTACCAGTATCAGCCCATTTACATGATAAGCCTGGGGGCAACGCCGTTGATCCTGGGTTACCTCAACAGCATCAGCGGCGCGGTGAACACGGTTCTCAGCATCCCAACGGGAATCCTCGCCGACAAGGTGGGGATAAAACGTGTTCTCCTGTTGACCCTGGGCATCTCAATACTGAGCACATTAGTTTTTGGGGTCGCCAATACGTGGCAGGTGGCAGCCGTTGGACTGATCCTGTCCGCCGTCGCGTTCATCCTCGACAGGACGTCGTGCCCCATGATATGCGGCTCAACGCTGGGCACCGAGGAACGCGTCACCGGGATGGGCATCTGTGATACTGTATCGTTCTTCCCCCAGATGATCGCCCCTATTATCGGGGCTACCCTGATCACGTATTTCGGTGGCATGAACGCAAAGGGCATCAAGCCCCTTTACTGGATACAGGTCGTCGGCCTTGTAGTCTCGTTCATCATCGTGTGGGCAAAGTTCACCAACCCGCGTCAGCTAACCGTCGGTGGAAAGAGCAGCGTCTTCAGCAACATCTCGAACGTCTTCAAGGAGGGAACCATGGTGAAGCGGTGGATTCTCCTGACCATGGTTTCATCGTTCTGGTGGCAGGTAGCGTTCTATATCCCGCTCTACGCGGCTGATATCAAGGGGGCGGGCCAGTTCATCGTGGGGGGAATGAGCGCGGCGTCAACGGTCGTCTTCGTTTTCCTGGCCATACCGCTGGGTCACCTTGCGGATACATGGGGCAGAAAGAAAATGATCACGGTAGCCGGGTGTCTCATTGTGCTGTCATATATCTCGCTGATATACGCGCAAAGCGACCTCGTGTTGATATTATCGGGGTTCCTGAGCGGGTTCAGCATGACGGTTGGTCAGACCCAGATGGCCATCGCCGTTGATCTGGTACCAAAGAAATACATGGGCAGCTGGTTCGGGCTGCTGGGGTTCTTCAGGGGGCTGGTGAGCATCGTCTCACCCATCGTCTGCGGGTACCTGTGGTCAAACGTGAGCCCTGAGAGCGTGTTCTGGCTCATCATGTTGACCCAGATCGGGAACATAGGCATGCTGTACACGGTGCCGACCAGCATAACCAGGTAACCTCACGCGGGTCTCTACGCCCCAACTTTTTTCCGTGTGCCACCGTATTTGTCATTGATTATATTGAAGACGATACTACCGGGTGACCACCCGACGCTTGAGACCGTTCCTGGGAGGTTCGGCGAGATAATCATAGTGGGCGAGAACGCGATGATGATGAGGCTGACGGTGCAGCCCAACGTCCCGACCCCGCCCCACAGCCACCCCCACGAGCAGATGGGCATAGTCATCGAGGGCGAGGGCGAGATGTACATCGACGGCGAGATCAAGCTCATCAAGAAGGGCACCAGCTTCTATGTGCCGCCCAACGCTATGCACAACTTTGACGCCACTGGCGACAAGCCGGCTATGCTCCTTGAGTGCTTCACACCCCCGCGTGAGGACTACCTCAAGATAATCGCCGATCGCGAGTAGAAGATGCCCCCCAGATGAGTCCACGTAGTAGGCACAAGCGGCTCCGGCAAGACGACGGTAGCCGGTGCCATAGCGGACAAGCTGGGCATCAGGCACATTGAGCTGGACGCCATCAACTGGCAGCCGGGTTGGACTGAGCTACCCCAGGACCAGTTCTACGAGCGCGTCATGGAGGAAACCGAGCACGGCGACTGGACCATCGATGGTAACTACAGTGCCGTCAGGGAGATAATCTGGGACAGGGTGGATACCATCGTCTGGCTCGACATGCCGTTCCTCCCGGTCTTCCTCAGGGTAGTTTGGAGAACCATCAGGCGTATCATCACCCAGGAGGAGCTGTGGAACACCAACACCGAGAAGCTAGATGCCCTGGTGGGCAAGTACGGGATGCCCCTGTGGGTCATACAGACCCATGAGAAGAGGAGAAAGGAATACCCGCCGTTACTCGCTGACCCAAAATTGAGCCACGTTAACATCAAGGTCTTCAAGTCACTCAGGGAAGTGAACACGTGGATCGAGTCACTTGGGGACTAGCTCGATCTCAAAGATATTCGGCCACAGTTTTCCAGTGACCAGCAACCGCCCAGTATCAGGGTTATACGCGATCCCGTTGAGGACGTTGATTCCCTCGGTTGAATCCAGGTGCTCCTCGATCCCGTCAAGGTCTATCCAGCCGATGACTGCCCCGTCAACGGGATC
>CAYLJH010000045.1:0-12469 GCA_964383685.1 uncultured Candidatus Bathyarchaeia archaeon
GGGTTATAGAATTAACCAGTTCCAGGTTTGATCTCTACCAATCATCGGGCCAATCGACACCAAGGAGACAAGTCAATCGACCACAAAACATCACACAAAAACAAGGGGGGGAGGGGGGTACCCCTTCAAAGAAATATCCAAGCCCTGTTTCGTCTAAGAAGCCCTAAAACAGCCCCATTACGGTCTCAATCTATGCAGAAACGCCGTCCATTCTATACAAAAACGCGGGCCATTCAGTACATAAACACCGCCTTCTTACCGTTTAAAAACACCATATCAAGGAACCTGTTAAACGGCATCAACCACAATATCAAGAAAAAAAGAGCAGAGGATGAACTCTAGAATCAGAGAGAAGGTATTTTTGAGCTTGCAGGAACTTTGCTATCAGTTTAATCAAAGAAAAGTTGACGCAACTTTTCCCATATATATCCCTACAAGACAGAGTATGTTGTTCAGCATCAGGTTTGCCAGGAAGAGGAGGTTCTGTTTCTCCTCCACGAGCCTGAAGGTCTCAAGGCTAAACGTTGACATGGTGGTGAAGGCACCCAGCATACCGACGGCCAGGAACAGCCTCGACGATTCGGGCAGGGCCATTGACTTCTCCGCGCTGTAGGTGATGAAGCTCAGCGTGAAAGACCCGAGGATGTTGACGCCCAGAGTCCCCAAGGGGAACCTTGATGAGCCCTGAATGGCGGTGGACAACATGAACCTAAATACCGCGCCGATAAAACCACCGAGCCCCACGTAGAGTATGGCGTACACGTTTTCTGCCCCTGATGCTCTTATTTTTGGGCGTATAGGGTATAAACTTGCGTATTGACGGGGGTAAATGGATGGTATATACTTTTTATCGGTGTAAATATTGTCCATTTATCAGTTTGGGCTACAATTACACCACATATCCAGTAAAAAGGGGTAATTCTCACCCGCTGAGAAAAAGAAGCCCTATAAATGCCTCGTTTACCAAACAGTTATATAGGATAATTCGGCTCTTCTCTTAATCTCGTGAGGGGTCATTTGTCATCAAAATTGAAGAAAGAAACAATCTGCACGGATTGCGGAAATAGTAACCTACTTCGAGACTATGAAACCGGGGAGCTTGTATGCCAAGCCTGCGGAATTGTTGTCTCCGATGCTACACTCTCAACAGGCCCGGAGTGGCGTGCCTTCGATCAGGAACAACGGGACAAACTCCCCAGAGTTGGGGCACCCGTGACGTGGACGATACACGACAAGGGACTGAGCACCACCATCGGCTGGCAGGACAGGGATGCCTCCGGCCGAAAGCTAAGCCCGGAGGAGAGGGCGAGGCTGTACAGGCTCAGGAAATGGCACCGCAGGAGCAAGGTCTCTGACAGCACACAGAGGAACCTGGCCCACGCCCTGAGCGAGATGAGCAAGATAAGTTACAAACTCAACCTACCTAGGAACGTCATCGAGACCAGCAGCATGATCTACAGGCGGGCCATCCAGAAGCAGCTCATCAGGGGCAGGACAATCCAGAGCGTCGCCGTCGCATCCATCTACATGGCTTGCAGGCAGTGCGGCGTCATCAGGACCCTTGAGGACGTTGCCGGCGCGGCAAACATCACAAAGAAGGAGGCCGCGAGGAACTATCGCTTCCTGCTAAGGGAGCTGAAACCATCAGTTCCTCAGGTGAACCCTAGGGGTTATATCAGCAAGATCGTCAACAAGCTGGCACTCAGCGGCGAGACCGAGAGGCTTGCCATGGCAATCCTGAACCAAGCTTCAGAGATGAAGCTCACCAGCGGGAGGGGTCCATCGGGGATAGCGGCTGCATGTATCTACATCAGCAGCCAGCTCACCGACGAGAGGCGTACCCAGGGTGAGATCGCCAAGGAGGCACAGGTCACAGAGGTTACAATCCGTAACCGCTACAAGGAGCTGGCCCAGCGCCTGGAATTTTGCGTCACCATATAACCACTCTACTTTTGAGTACCCATCCCTTTCATTTACGCGATGCCTGAACGTTATATCATTTTTACTGGAAGACCCAACGCCGGCAAGAGCACCACCATCAGGGCACTGACTGGTGTGAAGGTCCCCATTGGCAAGAGGCCGGGGACCACCAAGAAGATCAACAAGTACCAGATCGGCAAGGACCTGTACCTGGTGGACATGCCGGGGTACGGCAGGAAGCTGGGGGCACACAAGAACGTCGAGGACAGGACCAAGACCCAGATACTCAGGTTCATCGAGAGGGAGGCAAAGAACATCGTTGCCGCTATCCACGTCTTCAACATCAACACGTTCATCGAGACCGAGAAGAGGCTGGCCAGGAAGGGCTTCATCAGCATCGATATTGAGATGGTCCAGTACATAGCAGAGCAACTCGGGACGTTCCCATTCGTTGCCGCCAACAAGATCGACAAGGGGTCAGAGCGGGAGGTCATGGAGAACCTTGACGCCTTCCTCTACGGGGTAACGGACGGAGACCCCGCGGCGGCCGTTGACTACGTGTTCCCCATCAGCGCCAAGAAGAAGGTGGGCGTCGGCCAGCTGAAGAGCATGCTAGTCCAGAAACTCGTTGATGCGGGGTTCAACAACCCCTTCAGCGATTTAAGAAACAGGAAAATGAAATACAGGAAATAGGTTACTCGTCGAGGTTTATCTCGTCGAGCTCAACGCTCAGCTCCTCGGGAGCCTCCGCCTTTTCCTCTTCGAGGCTGAACTCTTCAGGTTCCTCGGGCGTCGAGTAGAAATCGGGATCGTACTCCATGTTCGTGGTCTCGTCCTCGTTGCATATCCCTGCTGCGGTGACGGCGACCCTGATCTTCTCCTCAGGCAGGTACGGGCTGTCGATTACCTGTATGAGCCTGGTGTTCTGCCTGCCCTTCCTGAGGTAGACCCTGTGTGTGCAGGCGTGGGCCATGACGTGGCCGCCCGTGGGCCTGTTGGGGTCACCGTATGATGCGTCAGGCTTGGCCTGTACTTGGTTTGTCAGGACCACGCTCAGGTTGAACGCCTCGGCTACCCTGAGCAGGTTGCCCAGGACACCGGCGATCTTCTGCTGGCGCTCGGCTAGGGTCCCCCTGCCGATGTACTCGCCCCTGAAGTGGCCTATCATGCTGTCCACGATAACTAGCTTGATATCATGCTCCTGTGCGATCTTGGGGAGGCTCTTCACGAGCATGATCTGGTGTTCACTGTTGTACGCGCGCGCGATCAGTATGTTGCCGAGGATCTCCTGGGCGTCGTAGCCCCTGGCCTCGGCAATCTGCTTTATCCGCTCGGGTAAGAAGGTGCCCTCGGTGTCGATGACACAGACTCGTCCACCTAGACCGCCCTCCGCTACCGGGCGCTGCGCTAGTACGCTGAGAGTGTAACATATCTGGGTCTTGCCGGAGCCGAACTCACCGATGAACTCGGTGATTACCCCGGTCTCTATTCCTCCACCCATTATGCGGTCGAACTCACTGGAGCCGGTCCTGGACCTCATCATGTGGCTGCGGGTCTCCAGCAGGTCCGTGGCTGAGACAAAGCCCGGGTCTACCTTGAGACGCGCGAGGGTGTTCACCTTGATGGCTGTGTCGACACCCATGCCGGTTAGTGCTACTATCTCTCTTGGGGGAGTGACAGCGATAGCCTCTAACGTTACTAAGCCGACCTTGTGTAGCTTCTTGATGGTGGTACTTGCTACTCCTTCGAGTACGCCTACTTCAATGACCTCGCCCATAGCTCTCGAACCTGAAACTCGTTTTTTGGTTTATAATCTGAACGCACCGATTTGTATGAGGGGGAGGTAAGTGAAAGTGAAAAATATTATAGTTTGGGGGCTATCTGATACTTGATTTCAATGGTTGATTTAGTTTCACTGAAGAACATCGTCAAGGCCAAGGTGGACGAGAAGCGCCCTGTGCTTGAGGACATAGCCAGGTACCTCTACGAGAACCCCGAGCTGGGAAGCGAGGAGTTCAAGGCATTCGCGAAGATCACCAAGGTGCTTGAGGACCACGGCTTTGATGTCGAGAAGGGCGTTTATGACATGCCCACCGCGTTTATCGCATCATACAAGGGAAAGGGAGATGGCCCCAAGGTCGCCGTTCTCTGTGAGTACGACGCGCTCCCAGGAGTGGGCCACGGGTGCGGCCACGACCTCATTGCGGCATCAGCGGTAGGGGCTGGCATAGCAGCCAGCAAGGCCATGGCGGAGCTTGACGGCGAGATACTGGTCATTGGGACCCCGGCGGAGGAGGGACACGGGCCAAGCGGCGGCAGCAAGGTAATCATGGCCGACAAGGGGCTGTTCGATGACATCAGCGGGGTCGTCATGCTCCACCCGGCCTCGGCTTGGGGCGTGGGCAGCCAGGCTCTGGGCATCAGCAAGTGTGACATGGTCTTCAAGGGTCAGACGAGCCACGCAGCGGCCAGCCCTCACCTTGGCAGGAACGCGTTGAACGCGGCCACACTGGCCTATATGGCAACCCACATGTTGAGACAGGAGGCAAGGCGCGACGCCAACCTGGTGATACACGGAATAATCACGGAGGGAGGGATCGCCAACAACATCATACCCGACAGGGCGGTGCTGAGCTTCGGTGTCAGGAGCAGCGACCAGGAGTACCTTGACGAGATGGTTGACAAGGTTGCGAGGTGCGGCGAGGGGGCTGCACACGCAATGGGCGTCGAGGTTGAGATCGAGAAGGGGAGGTTCTACTCAAGCAAGAAGCTGAACTACCCCATGATCAAGACCCTCTGGCAGAACTATGTGGACCTGGGGGCGCCTGTCAATGACTGGGAGAAATCTGCCAACAGCATGCCAATGGCTTCCACGGATTACGGCGACGTGTCACAGGTGACCCCTTCAGCGGGAAGCTACATCGGGATCGCACCGGCGGGAACACCGGGCCACAGCATCCAGTTGGCCGAAGCGTCAATGACAAAGAAGGGGCTGGACGCCATGATCGTCGGCACCAAGGCGCTGGGGATGACGCTGGTTGAGCTGCTTGCCAAACCTGAGATCCTGGTAGAGGCCAAGAAGTACTTTGACTCCCACTAGCCATCATTTTTTAAGAAATCCAGCCCACGGTACTGTTTCAACGCCTCAAAGAGGAACGCCCCCGCGCTGAACACTCCGATGAAAAGGGTCACAAGGTCCCTGAAGTCTCCCCTCCACGGCCAGTAGCTGACGTAGCTCACCAGCAGGCCGAGGATCAAAGCGGAGTAAATGGTCAACCGTGGGATCAGCATGCCCCTGAGCATCATGAAGCTGCGCAGCGCCTCTATGGACTCCTGGTCGTTGACGATGTACTTGCCACTGAAATCGGTCTCGATGAGCTTCAGGTCAATGAGCTTGTTGACGTGGTACTGGGCAAGGCTGGGCGTGCTGAGCTTTAGGCTCCGCCAGATATCCCTGACGCCGATGCCGTCCTCGGCGGTGAGTATGCACAGGTAGACATCAAGGGTCTTGCCGTAGATCCGCTTCGCCTGCGCCATATCACTCACCGAAATCTATCGCAGCCAGCTCCTCTAGGGTGCTCAGGCTGCTCACTTTCAACATCCCGTCGCTAAGGGTGTAAAGGTTGTCCTCGATGTACAGGCTTCTCTCAACCTGGTTGCTGCTGTCGAACCAGTAGCCGCTTTTGAGGAACTCGGCGGGGTCATCGATGTGGGTCACCTTGCCCCTGAGCTCGATTCCCTCCTCGCTGATATCGAAGACATACGCACCCTGGTACACGTACTCGCCGTACCAGTCGTCGGGTGCCTTGCCGTCCGCGAAATCGGTCTCGTCTATCTGTGCCTCAAGTATTGGCAGCACCAGAAGGTTCCTTGCCCTGCTGAACAGGAAGGCGTGGTGGTCGTACAGGGCGTTGGAATCGCTGCCCCTGTCCCCTATCACCAGCTTTGCCAGCTCCTTGGGGTCTGACACGTCGCTGACATCAAAGAGGCTTATCTTGACGCCCTGCTGCCACGCGATGTTACCGGACTTGTCCTCCACGGTCTCCTTGCCTATGCCGATGAGTATGTTCTCGTCGTATGGGTGGAGGTACGTGCTGAACCCTGGTATCTTAAGCGCCCCTAGCACGGTGGGGTTCTCAGGGTCGCTGAGGTCTATGGTGAACAGCGGGTCGGTTATCTTGAAGGTCACAAGGTAGACCCTGTCACCCATGAAACGGCTGCTGTATATCTGCTCGCCCTCCGCAAGACCCTCCAGTCTGCCCACGATGTTGAGCTCAGTGTCCATGACGAAGACGTTGTTGCCGCCCCTGCGGTTGTCAACGCTCCCGGTGGTGGCTATCCTGAAGTAGCCGTCATGCTCGTCCATGCTGAACTGGTTCAGGACGTAACCCGGGACGGTCCCGTTGGCCCTGAACTTGATCTCGCCGTCCTCGATGCCTATCTTTGTGATCCTGCTCTCCCTGTACCAGCCCTCGCTGATGAGGTACATGTTTGTGGAGCTCACGTAGATGGTGCTCCCCTCGTCCAGCAGGAAGGTCTCGGTTGTGAGCTTTGCATCACTGTCCTGGATGTCCAGGCTCGCGATGGTGTGGTAAGCCATCCACCCACGGGTGTTGTTGGGATACCAGATGCAGTCGGCGTCAATGGTGGACCACTCCTCGCCCTCCCTGATAGTGGGCAGCTCGACTATGTCGTCGTAGATGTACGCCGGGTTCCTGATGATGAAGTAAAGGTGGTCACCGATGAGGCGGCTGTTGAAGTAGGTGCCGTCCATGTTTATCTCCCTGATCTCCTCTGGGCTCGCCCTGTCAGAGATGTCAAGGATTGTCAGTATCGCCCTGTAACCGTCATCTCCCGTGCTGATCTCCTCGTAATAGTACCAGTTGGGGGACTGCGCCGTGAACACGATGAGCCTGTCGCCGCTGATGTAGATGTCCTGCACCGGCCTGCTCATGTTTGTCTTTGAGACTATCCGGACATCGGACGCGGGATACGCCTTGACTATGATTATCTCGCTTCCCTTGGCGTAATAGATGTAAGTCCCATCGGTCTTGACCACATCCGCCTCGTCTACGCCCTCGACCTGTACGTTTGTGCCTGAAAAGTCTATGTCATAGCTTTCGCCGCCAGCAGCAGGAGATACGGCTATTTCAAATTCTCCGTCACTTCCAAACCCTTCAAATTTGAGGGAATTACCTCTCGGGACGGCGCTCTCCTCAAATACCATCATGTCGTCAACCCCGAGACTGAACCAGGGCCCTCCCCAGTACATGTCAGAGGAAGCACTCTCCGCGAGGTAGTCCTTGAGTTCGTCGTAGCTCTGGAACTGGTTCATGAAGCCGAACATATTTGACAGGTCCGATGTGGGGACGTACACGCCCCCGTAGTTGAACAGGAGCCCGCCAAGCGCCCCTCCCAGTATGAAGGCCACCAGGGCGAACGACGCCAGTTTCCTGGTGTCCACGCTGACTTGAAGTATAGGTAATCTCATTTTCGATCTGGATACCACTATCGGAGGATTTGATATAATCCTAGGGAATTGAACACATTCCCCACGCTGTTCTAATGCGTGGAACAAGGAAACCGTTAACTCATCCTGTGCATTAATAGTGGCAGTTTGAATTTCCTGTTCGCAGTATCCAAGACAAAGTCCGTGATACACCTGATGGGCATGGTCAGGGCATCAACGGAGAGGGGACATAAAGTCAAGATATTCTTTAACGAGGACTCGGTGAGGCTACTTGCCCAGTACCCGGTCCTATCAGACCTTGAGGTGGAGATGCTGGCGTGCCAGACGACGTGCAGGTTCATGAACATCGAGGAAGGGGACCTCATCAGGAACGCCAAGATGACCAGCATGGCGGAGCTGGTGATGCTCATGGAGTCAATGGACAGGACGCTTTTCCTGGGGTGATGGCATGGGCGAGACGATGCTGATCATGAGGAAGCGGCTGATACCCGGCTCAAGGACAGAGGAGGGGCTGCGGCTGTCAGCGGCCATGCTCGGCATGGACTATATGCCCAACATGGTGTTCGTTGACGACGGCGTGGAGATATTGCTGCCCGATGCCCTGTACAAGAACAACCTGAAGGACTACCTGAAAGTGGTCTCTGATATGGCGGGCGTCTTCGTCCTCAAGAATTCCCTTGCGAGGAAGAAGCTGAAGCGAGAGGACCTTGAGAAGGACATCGATATCACCCTCATAGATTTCGACGAGCTGGCGGAGATGACAAAGAGATGCAGCATAGTGACGAGTTTCTAGGGGTGAACTGATGGAGACACTTGTTATCGTTAGCAGGGCGCACGCAGATACGGCGTTCACCATAGCGGAGGAGATGCATAAGGACGGGGACACGGTCCACATCGTCTTCACCGGCAGGGGCACCCACCACTGCAGCAGGGAGGAGTCACTTGAGAAGTTGAAATGGGCACACCTCTACACATACGAGATGGAGTTCAACTCAACGCGTGACGAGGTCCAGGCGATAAACTATGATTTCTTCGTGGAACTCCTTGAGCGGTGCGAGAGAACGTTTACCTGGATCTAGTCGATCCACCAGATCCAGCCGCGGCGCTCCTTGCTGCGCTCGCCGTGGATGACGCCTTTCAGCCTCAGCTTGTTCAGGAAAACGATGGTGGAATCGGGACACCGCAGCTGTAGCTTCCTCATCTCCTCGCCAACCTCGCGGGTGGTGACGGCCTCGCCTGCCTTCCTGAGTATGCCGAGTATCGCCTCAACCGCCTCGTCGCCCTCTGGCTGTCTGGGTTCCATGGACTCTCTTTCCGGTACATGTTTTTATGGGCATCGCCTTGGTACCTGTAGGTTGTTATTCTGGGTTTTTTCTAGTGATATCAGTGGGCCGTAAATTCTGGAAAAAAAATATTGGCTGACTTGATTAAGGGACGTGTAACTGCCTATGGCATTATATTATCCTGAAAATTACCACCACGAGGACCAAAACGATGGCAACAGCGATATTCGTCCATCCATCGATACTCATGGGCTTGGAGTCCGGGTCCCCCGGGAACGTACCTGCCTCCAACTCTTTCTGGTTAGTGTGGCCGTCGCCGTCAGAGTCCAGGTCGTTTATGGCATCGATGTCGTTGTCGTTTTCCGAGAAATCGCTACCGAAATCGTTGAGGTCTCCTCCACCAGATGCGCTCGTGTGGCACACGAGGCAGACATTTGAATACGATGAGGGAAGATAATCCGCGTATTCAGTCAGGGCATCTACCGGTTTTACCGTTGATAACATAACTCCAAAAAGAAGCAAGATAAAAAACACGAGGAGGCTACGGTAACGTGTTACGCCCATGCCATCACTTTTCCCATGGTTAATCATAAAACTAACGCGCATATGAATCTTCTCAAATAGGTAAAATTCTGGGCATATTAATGCCAAATTCATAAATTAATTTACAATGAATTTACATTATAGCAAGTTTAATATTAGTCCCTCAAAAAGAAGTTATTAGCACTTCGTGCGAGGGAAAAGAAATGGGTGTCTTAATAGATATTCTCAGGGTAGTCCACCTCTTCACAGCCATCATGATGGCCTGGCCGTTCTACGCGCTCGTGGCGGTCAACCAGCGAGTCAAGCTTGGCGGTCCGTTGGGAGACCGCACCGATCTCTACATGGAAAACATCATCAAGAACCGCACGGTTCCATGCCTGATATTCCAGTTCACTGCCGGGGTCACGGGCGTTGCCCTGATGCTGTTGCGGGGGATGCCGCTTGGAGCCCTGTATACCAACCTGGCCGTGGCAATCAAGGTCGTGCTTCTGACGTTTGTCATCGGCCTCCTCTCACATGTCCACATCAACCTCCAGCCAAAGATTGACGCGCTCTTCGCCCAGGTAGGTGACCTCCCCATGGACCCAGAAATCGCGGAGAAGATCGGCGCGTTCCGTAAACGCCGTACCCGTTTCGCCACGACATGTCTCTTCTGCGTGCTAATCATCTCATTGATGGCCTTGCAGGTCTACGTCATGTACCCGTTGTGGCTCAACGCCGTGCTCCTTGGAGCCATAATCGTCTTCACGTGGCGTACATTCAACAGCTACATGGCCTCCGGATGGTGGTAGGGAAATAAGAGGTACCATAGAGTGTGTGGTTGTGCGCGCGCGGTCAGCTTATGCAGATAAAGGAGCAATGTCTACTGCTTCACTCGCGATGGCACCAAAGTCTTGAACCTCAGTTCCACCAATCACATTCACAAGGTCCAGTAAAATAACCAAACCATCATTGTGTTTTGCTACACCGAGCAAGTTAACAGAATCCCCAGTTGACACAACATCTGGGATCTCTTCAACGTCATCTTTTGAGATATTGAGTACCTCCAGGACAGAGTCAACCAGAATTCCAGAGGCCCCCTCGCCCTGACCAACGACCATCATCTTGCGATCGGATTCAGATACTTCGTTATTAAGTCCGAACATTTTACTTAGATCGATAACTGGAATGACGTTTCCCCTGAGATTTGTCACTCCCTCCATGTAATGAGGGGCATTTGGTACTTTGGTGATTTCCAGCACCTCAAGTACGGTCTGGACCTGATTTACATCAACGCCGTAAAGGACATCATTTAGATTGAAAAGAACGATCTTCATCTCTTTTCCCATCTGAACAAGGTTTGCCTTCCTGACGGAGTCAGAGGTTCCATTCTTTTGTGTTCCAAGTTTTTCATCTAATGACATGTCTGGTTAACCACTAGATGGGGTGCTCCTTGTCGATACTTAAAGAAGCTAGATTTAGAGTTAGAATTAATAATCTAGGTTTTAGGCGAGTTGCAGGTCTAGTATTTCATTTATCGCGCGAACTCGGCACGCTCTAAACTCGGGTTATTTACTCTAGTTTTCTCGTTAGATTTTCGGCTTCTTCCCTGAGCCATTCGATGCACGAGTCAAGGCTGCTGAATGTCTTGGTGGTATAATTCCTTGCGTTGGCCGGTTTCTCGCTGAGGATGACGCCCTCGTACAGGGGTTTGCCGTACAGGTCCTGCCTCATGTTGACCTGGAGAAGCAGGTCGTCCCACTTCTTGCCGCAGGTACTGCACTTGAAGTTGTTGAAATCCTCAGAGTGGAGTGTGACGGCATCGCATGCCTTACAGTAGAGCTTCTTGGAGCTGTAGGGGAAATCGTTGTGGAGGCTCATAACGTATCCCCTCGGGTACCTAGATTTTACTCTTGCTGAGGAATGGGAGCCCTTGAGAAGCCTTATACAAACCCCTGTTAACCAACTCTTATGGCTGAAAGATTATCCCTCATAATCATAGGAGCTGGCTCGGCGGGGTTCGCCGCTGCCTCGAAGGCAAACGACCTGGAGCTGAAGACAGCCCTCATCAATGACGGTCCGCTGGGTGGCACCTGCGTCAACGTCGGGTGCGTGCCCAGCAAGTACCTGCTTGAGGTTTCCCGTCACCTGGTCCACGCCAGGGACCCGGTGTTTGACGGGATAAGCGTCGGCAATGTGGATTTCAGTTTCAGGCGGACTATGGAGGAGATGGACAGGATCGTGGACAAGCTCAGGCAGTCCAACTACACCAGGGTCATTGATTACCTCCCGAATGTCTCCCTGATCGAGGGGAGGGCCGAGTTGTTGGGCGGTAGGAGGGTCAAGGTCGGGGATAGGGTGCTTGAAGCCGACAAGATCATCATCGCCATCGGCGCTCAGCCGTTTGTCCCGCCTTTCGAGGGAGTCGAGGAGACGGGGTACCTCACCAGCACTGACTTGCTCGGTCTCAAGGAGCTCCCGGAGTCGCTCGTCGTCATAGGGGGCAGGGCGGTGGGGCTTGAGCTCGGCCAGGTATTCCACAGGTTCGGCTCAAAGGTCACAATCCTGCAGAGGAGCGAGCGGATTCTTCCGGAACAGGAGCCCGAGATATCGGAGATGCTGCAGGTCTACCTCGTCGAGGAGGGGATCAACATCGAGACGGGCGTATCAGTCTCCCGCCTCTACAGGGAGGGCGGCGCGAGACACGTCGAGGCAATGATAAAGGGCGAGAGGAAAGTGTTCAGCGCCTCCCACATCTTGATGGCCACTGGGCGGAGACCGGTGTTTGATGGCCTCGGTTTGGAGAAAGAGGAGGTCGAGACCGAGGACGGTTTCATCAAGACCGACGAGAACCTCCAGACATCGAACCAGGATATCTATGCCGCAGGTGACTGCGCCTCGCGGGTTCAACTGGAGACCCTTGCCGCAAGGATGGGAAACGTGGCGGTCCGGAACGCCTTCGAGGACGCGAACCTCACCATCAACTGGAACCATTTCCCCAGGGCCGTGTTCACCGACCCCCAAGCCGCCATGGTGGGGTTCACGGAGGAGGAGTACAGCCTGATGATGGGTTACTGCTCATGCCAGTGGGTGGAGATGGAGTACGTGCCTAAGGCACAGATCATCAAGGACACGAGGGGCATCGTGAAGGTGGGGAGGGACCCCAATACCAACAAGCTGGTCGGGGGTCAGATACTGGCGTACAACGCGGCCGAGTTGATCCATGAACTGACCATGGCAGTCCAGTACGGCCTCACCGTCGATGAAATCATCG
>CAYLJH010000046.1:0-7508 GCA_964383685.1 uncultured Candidatus Bathyarchaeia archaeon
CCTGTGCCAGCCGACGGGGAGGGCGGTCTGGGGGGAAAGGTGATGATGGAGGAGGAGGACGAGGGGCCGTTCGCCGAGTACACGGGCTACATCAGCGGGAGATCAACGAGGAACCTGTTCAAGGTCACCGGGATATTACAACGGAAGGACCCCATCTTCATGGCCGTTGCCCCGAGTAACTCTGCTGAGCACCTGTTACTAAGTGGGTTGCCAAAACAGGCCAGGATCTACAAGGGAATGCAGGACTTTTCGCATCTGCCGGTAGTCTCTGATATCAACTGGCCTGTCTGGGCGACCCATTTCGCCTGCTTTATCTCGCTCAAGGAAAACGCCATGGGCTCAACGGGGCTGGCGAAACAGATCGGGACATTGGTGCTGGGGTTAGACCATTACGTCAAGGTCGTTGCCGTACTTCCCTATGGGACGGACCTCTCTGACTCAGCCGGGGTATTGGCTGCCATCGCACAAAGATGTGACTTCATCTCTGGCTCAGAGATAGATGTGATCGGCACATCGTATCATCATCTACTTGACCCTTCCTCAGTGATACCCGGAGTTTCATCCAAGATGATTATAGATGCATCTGGACCGGTAAAGTCTCACAAAACCAAGGCCGATGTAACCAAGACAAAAGCGATCGAGGGTGTAGACAAATTATCGTTCTTATCAAAGGATAGTGCTGCGCTTTGTGCCCTGATTCCCTCGGCTAACATTGATGCTGAATGGGTGCTCAGTGAGCCAGAATTGTCCAATAGCAGGATGTTTGTCCTCGTCGATGATGATATCGATGTAAGGGACGGGCGTCAGGTTCTGTGGGCCATGGCTACGCGGTTCCAGCCAGCCGAGGGATCTGTTATCAAGGACGGCAGAATGGTTGTCGATGCACGAATGGGAGCTGACTGGACTGCGCTCAGGGCGACGCTCCCTTTCGATAAGAGGTCATGACTCAAAGCCTCAACCCATTCTTTTCGATTTATCCTTAACAAATTTGAGCGATTCACATTGACCTGACCGAGTAAAGGTTAAAACACGCCGCCCTTTTCCCTTGAGTACATTGAACGACGAAGTGAAAGAGATCCTTGAGCGAATCAAGGGCGTCGGGACCAACCTGACATTCGAGGGCGAGTACCTGGCAGATTTCGTGGAAAGGCTTGACAGGCTCGTTGAGGTCAAGGGGCTACGAATGGACGCGAACGTTTTCAAAATACTCATTGGCGAGTCAAGGGGCGCTACACCGACGGAGATACTCTCCGTGGTCACAAAGGCAACCCTGCTGAACGTCTCCGCTGCGGGCTACGATGACGTATCCTATGGTAAGATATTGTACTTTGAGTTCTATATCCCGCCGTGGAACCAGACCATGTTCTAGTAGCACACTGGAGAAACCGACCCCAATGGGTTACACTTTATTAATCTACCAATAAACGGTGGTAAGACTCGTCCAAAGGTTTTGGGAAACGCAATGAGAACCGAGTCTCACCGCTTACATGTACAAATATATGAATTTAAATTTTGATATTGGTTGAGTGAATGATCCACTGGAAAATGTTTAGACTAGAAGGGCTTCTCCTTCTGCTCCACCCTGTACAGCTTCTTGTACACGGAATCCCATTTGCCTGAGCTGATCTTGTCACAAATCTCGTGCATGACCTCGCGGAAGGCCCTCTTCTGGTCCTCGTCCTCGTACTTGTAGTACAGCGCGGCGAGATCCGTCCAGATCTCCTCCTTGATGTCAGTCAACTCGACCTCTCCGCTGGGAAGGATCTGGTCAATAACATCCTTCACAACGCCCCTGAAGCTGTTCTGTTTGTCGTCAGACGCCATGTAATCGAAAGCCTCGATACAAATTTGTTCATATAAGTATTACTGAAAGCGTTTTTTCATTTGCTTTACCCTGTTAAAATTACCTAAAAACTTCCCCGGATGTTTAACTTTCTATGCATCTTGGAAAAATCCTAAAAACAATGCCACAAAATCGTAAAAAAATGCCCTCCAAACCTCTGAAAAATGGAGGATAAATGGGTACATAAGATCGATTTATACCGAGGAATAACGCCTTAAAGCCTGAAAAAACCCGGAACACTGCCAAAGATGCCGAAAACGTTACCCCCCATACTAACCGCCAAGGAGGCAAAACACATCCTCGAAGGGAAAACACGTGTATCCCTTGACCTAGGGTTATCCAAAACTGACATATTTCAGACAAAAGGTGGTTATAATCTGGGAAAAGGCGAAACCATCGACCTGATCAGCCTCGAAAAAATAGCTAAAAATGAGCGTAGCGTCTACTTTGTAGACCAGAAAACCGTTTTTATGGCTGCCACGAGTGGCAAACACTTTTATAAACTCTCGCCGACAACTGGGGCACCAACTTTGGAGATTGATGGCATACGGATGCACCGAACCAAGGGAACAACTCCCGACAGGGACACCCGAGACAAGCTGAAAATGCTTGGACTGAACTCGGGGTTCGTCCTCGATACCTGTATGGGCTTGGGTTACACCGCTATTGAGGCTCAAAGAAGGGGCGCAGACTTGGTCGTCACAGTTGAGTACGATCCAAAGGTGCTTCTAATGTCGAAGATCAACCCTTGGTCCTCAACGTTGTTCTCATCAGGAGTTATTCACAAGATCATCGGGGACAGTTTCCACGTCGTAGATACCTTTCCACCCCAGTTGTTCGATTACATCATCCATGACCCACCTCGACACTCAAGCGCGGGACACCTCTACGGCCAGGAGTTCTACAACAAACTGGCTGGTGTCATCAAACCGGGCGGTAGGATGTTCCACTATACGGGTAAGCCAGGTTCACGGTACCGGAAGGTGAACATCCACACAGGGGTCAGGAAGAGATTGAGAATCGCAGGGTTCGCGGGTATAGAGTATCATCCCGTGGTCATGGGGTTCACATGCACGAGGGTCACCGCTTAACCTAAATCCCGACGCGGTCAATAATCATTGACCGCCATGTCCGATGATAGAAAGCTGGCAACGGGCAAGATACCCAAGGACGTACTGAAAAGGCTTGTACTCACTTGTCTAGGCGCACCGAGTGACCGGGTGCTCAAGGGGCCCAAGGTAGGCGAGGACGCCGCCCTGCTAGATATGGGTGATCGAATCATTATCGCGAAGGCAAACCCGATCACCGGTGCCGAGAGCAAGATCGGCTGGCTCGCGGTTCATATTAACGCCAACGATGTCGCGGCGAGGGGCGGAAAACCCCTCTGGTATCTCAGCATAATCCTGCTTCCCGAGGGTGCCCCTGAGAGCCTTCTTGAGACGATAATGAAGGAGCAGCACGAGGCATGCTGTGACCTTGGTATCAGCATCGTGGGCGGTCACACCGAGGTGGTTCCAGGACTCCAGAGGGCCATTGTATCAGGTTTCATGCTGGGTGAGGTCTCCGCTGAATCAAAAATCACGACAGACGGGGCTCAAGTGGGTGATGATATCATCCTCACAAAGGGCGTTGGAATTGAAGGTACCGGCATACTGGCCTCTGATCTTCGCCACAAGCTCGTCGATCAAGTGAGCGAGGCGCAGCTTGGCAACGCGGTTAAGTTCCTTGACATGGTTAGCGTTGTACCCGAGGCGCTTGAGGCGTCAAGGATCGGTGGCGTCCACTCCATGCACACCCCCACCGAGGGAGGGGTGCTCAACGGGCTGCTAGAGGTTTCCGAGGCATGTAAACTCGGGTTCACCGTCTACGAGGCTGATATGCCCATCCATGACGAGACAAGGGCTATCTCAAAAGCCCTAGGAATTGACCCATTGAAGCTACTCAGCTCAGGGAGCTTACTGATATGCGCGGACCCTGACAGAACCAAGGATATCATCGATGGTCTAGAGAAAATCGGCGTGAAATCCAACGTGATAGGCAAGATAACTGATGGCCCATGCGTCATCACCGACAGGGACGGCATCGAGAGGGCCGCAGGAGAGGTTCTTCAGGACGAGCTTTTCCGCATCCTGGAAAGCCAGTAACCCCAGCCACTTTCACTTACCCCCCCGCTATATATCAGTCAGAACGTACGAAATGCATAAATGCCCAACATTCATCCAACTCATTGGGGCTTAGAATGGACTATCAATCGGTATTCGTAGACGAGAGTATCCTTGAGGCACATCACTTACCCGATGTATTACTGCACAGGGACGCCGAGTTGAAGCGGCTGGAGGCACTGTTCGATCACATGGTCACGGCCCCCCAGGAGATGAGCCAGAAGGCCATCATAATAGGAAACGTGGGAAGCGGCAAGACCGTCCTCGCCCAATCATATGGACACGCACTGAAAGCAAGGGCAAAACGAAGAAAGGTCAACTTCCATTACATTCACATCAACTGTCGAGCGCGAAGGGGTAGCCTGTTCATGATACTGAGCCAAGTTGTGACACGTATCAAACCCGATTTTCCCGAGCGGGGATACTCGGCCAACGAGCTGCTTGATATCCTGCGCCAGATCCTTGACGAGGTTGATACCCAGATACTCCTCTGCCTCGACGAGGTGGACGCCCTCATCGACAAAGAGGGAAGCGACGCTCTGTACTACCTCACAAGGTTCCACGAGACCACCCCCGACGATCCCAGGAGGCTCAACCTCCTCCTCATCAGCAAGGACGCGGAGACGTTCAGGAAGCTGGACAGGAGCACCCTGAGCAGCCTCCAGAGGAACATCATACGGATGCCCGACTACAACAGACTCCAGATGAACGATATACTGATGTATCGAGTAGAGCGGGCGTTCAGAAAGGATGCGGTACCTCTTGAGGTCATAGACTTCATCAGCGATATAGCGGTCAAAGAGCAAAGCGACGCGAGGTACGCCATCAGTCTCCTCTACGGCGGTGGTTTGGCGGCCGACCGCGAGAGTTCGCGTCAGCTAAAGCCAGAGCACATTAGGAAGATAGCGGAGGGGATCTTCGATGTCACAGCGCCAGAAGAGATCCAGTACCTGAGCAGGCACGAGAAGCTGTCCCTGCTGGGCATCGCCCGGTTCTTCATTTCAAGCACCGCGTCAGAGGCCACCACTGGCCAGATCGAGGAAAGCTACCACCTGGTCTGCGAGGAGTACGGCGAGAAGAAGCGGGGCCACACCCAGTTCTGGAAGTACCTGAAAAAACTCAACGACCTAGACTTCGTCGCCATGGAGATGCACTCGTCCAGCCAGGGCAGGACCCAGCTAATCAGGCTTGACAAGATACCCTCAAAGTCTCTGGAGAAATACGTGGTGACCCTGCTATGAGCCTGTACAACAGGGACAGGCGGGCCGAGGAGATACTGGGCAGCAAGGGCAGGGTCAGGGTCCTTGAGGTGCTCACCGAGAGCGGCGAGCTCAACATAAGCGAGGTGAGCCGCAGGACAGGGCTCAACTACACCAGCGTCGAGCGCCACCTAATGAAGCTGAAGACCATGGGCCTCCTCAACGAGAAGCGGTACGGCAAGATCAGGATATTCGAGGTCACGTTCCGCAGCTTCACCGTCCACTTTGATAGGGGACGGCCCGTCCAGCTTGACATAAAATAGACTGTTCATTTCTTATATCCAATTTACTAACTCCATCAAGAGGACTTGAGGATGGATGAGATTGTTGTAAAGGACGCCGCACACGGGTACGTCGAGATGCTCAACAGGCTGGGGATAGACTACATGATAAGCTCCCCAGGTTCGGAGTTCATACCACTGTGGGAGCACCTCGCACGCTACAACGCCGAGGGAAAGAAGCCCTTCTACATCAACGTGCGCCACGAGGGAGCAGCACTTTCCATGGCCAAGGGGTACTACATGGCGACGGGTAAGGCACAGGCGCTTATGACACACGTGGTCACGGGGCTGCTTCACGGTGCCATGGAGCTGAAGGCCGCGTACACCGACCAGATCCCGCTTCTGCTGATGGTTGGCCAGAACAGGACCCACGACGGAGAGGTACACGGCGGAACACCCGGTCCCCACTATCTCAGCTTCACCGAGGTGGGCGGACAGGAACGCCTCGTCCAGCCCTACCTCAAATGGGCAGACAGCCCGGAGACAAACGCAAACATCCTCAGCGTGATACAGCGGGCATACCAGATAGCAAACACCGACGTGAAAGGGCCCGTGATGCTCAACCTGTCACGTGAGCTTCTCTTCGAGCAGGTCGAAAAAATGCGGATACCTGAGCCAATCCCTGCCGAGGAGAGGATAACAACCGATCCTGCTGTGCTGGTAAAGCTCAAGGACATGCTGGTCAAGGCTGAGAACCCAATAATCTACACCAGATATCTCGGTAGGAACGCGTCAGCCGTTTACGATCTCGTGAAACTGGCCGAGACCCTTGGGATACCCGTGTTCGAGCATCCGGGGTACATGAATTTCCCGACGAATCACCCACTGCACATGGGCACATCCTTCGCCCCATACCAGGGTGACGTTGACCTAATGCTCATCATCGACAGCAGCTCCTGGCCGCCGTGGTACCCGCCTAACAGCATCAGGGCCAAGACGAAGGCAAAGATCGTGTTCCTGGATCCCGACCCCATCCAGCACAAGTACCCCGTGTACAGCTACCCCGCGGATATGAGAATACGGGCAGACTCAAGCATAGCCATAATGCAGCTGAACCAGCTGCTATCCTTGGAGATACTAGACGAGGACAAGGTCAAGGAAAGGACGGCTAGATGGGCCAAGGAGCATTCAAAGATCCGCGAGAAGCAGAGAAAACGCGCGTTAAGCGTAAAGGGCTCGGACCCCATCGACCCTGTCTGGTTATGCTACTGCATCGACGAGGTAATCAACGAGGAAACTGCCGTCGTGAACGAGACCATAACCCATGGCAGGCTGATCCACAGCTACATAGAGAGCAACAGGGTCAAGCCAGGGACAAGGTTCGAGGCGACAGGCCCCATCGCCCACACAGGGCTTGGCCAGGGACTGGGCGTAGCCCTCGGCGTCAAGTTAGCGAACCCCGAGAAAACCGTGATCGCCCTTGAGGGAGACGGCACCTTCAACTACAACCCCGTCCTCGCCGCGTTCGGCGCCGCCCAGGAGTACCAGCTGCCGTTCCTGACCATCATCTACAACAACAGCTGCTACGCCGCCATGAAGGGCCACGCCAGATATTACCCGGACGGCCACTCGGTGACGCAGAACGAGTACTATGGCGTAGGATGTGGACCAACTCCTCATTACGCCAAACTAATCGAGGCATTCGATGGGTACTCCGAGACCGTTAAGGACCCATCCGAGGTAAAACGGGCGCTTCTTGGGGCAATGAAGGCGACCAGGAATGGACAAGTGAGTCTCCTTGATGTCAGGTTGAGTAGATAGAATGGTGCTCCCGCCGGGATTCGAACCCGGGATCTCCGACTCGAGAGGCCGGAATCCTTGACCGGACTAGACGACAGGAGCGCGTACCGAAGTATCCTGTATCCTAAATAAAAAAGTGTTGGAAGGGCAGGGTCATTTCTTTATACATTAATCACGCCAAGCTCTCTTACCCCTCAAGAATATTCTTAGAAAATCGATAATT
>CAYLJH010000046.1:7518-11986 GCA_964383685.1 uncultured Candidatus Bathyarchaeia archaeon
ATCCTGTCTCCTAAATAAAAAAGTGTTGGAAGGCAGGAGCATTTACTTACCTGTTTACCCTACTAATTTTCATTAAATCTGATTCATTACTATCAATCAACGATCTAGCAAGTTTTATTACCCTTTCAAATGCCTTCGGTTCAGGGAAAAGTTTTGAAGTATGTAATAACCGGGGCATCGGGCATCCAGGGAATGTCCGCGATGATATACCTGCTGGAGCAGGACGATGTGGAGATCGTGCTCGCCACCGACAACTACAACCTTGACAGGCTGAAGGCGAGGATCACGCGCCTCGATGACCCCCGGATACGTTACGTGCAGCTGGACTGCACCGACGAGGAGGCGGCGGCTGAGGCATTCAAAGGGTACGACGGCATCGTGAATTGCGCTCACACCCCTGGGAGTTATGTCTACACGACTAGGGCCGCCCTCAGGGCTGGCTGCGATTACATCGACATGGGGGCAATGGGCGATGAGGCCGAGATAATTGCCCTCCACGAGGATTTCAAGGAGAAAGGGTTGACGGCAATCACAAGCATGGGGACAGCGCCGGGCCTCAGCAACATCATGGCCGTCTACTGCATGAACAAGCTGGACAGGGTCGATTCAATTGACTACAAATGGGGCGTGGTGGATGTCGTCCCGCCCGAGGAGCACACGAGGCCGCTGTACTGGGGGTACGGCCTTGACGGTATCATGCATCTCGTCACGGCGCCCAGTCTCGTCTACGAGAACGGCGAGCTGATACACGAGGAGCCAAGGGCGCGCCCAGAGGTGTTCCATTTCAAGGAACCGGTTGGTCCCCAGGTCATCATGGGGTTCCCGCACCCAGAGCCAAGGCACCTGTCGGAGTCGTTCCCTGACAAGGGTATCAAGCACATCATGTACAGGCAGGCGTTTGACGCCGACTCTGAGAGAAAGTACAGGTTCCTGAGGGACCTGGGACTGGGAAACCAGAAAGACTCCATCACTGTGGATGGAAAGGAAGTTATCCCCTTTGATGTCCTCAAGGTACTGCTTGATAAGCTGCCGCCCGAGGAAAAGAAGCCCTCAAACATAATCAGCGAGGGGAACTGCGTCGTGCAGGGCTGGAAGGACGGTCAGAGAGTGGAGATCACCCTGATGATCAGGACCAGCCCGGACAGCAAGATGCACAGGAGGTTCACGGACAAAGGTGCGTTCGGTTCGTACAGGACAGGTGTCTGCGGCGCAATGGCATCGCTGCTTCTGGGAAGGGGGCAAATAGAGAAAAAGGGAGTCTACCGCCCCGAGCAGTGCGTACCAGCCGACCTGTATATCCAGGAGCAGGCCAAGGTAGGAATGGAGATAGAGGAAACCATCAAGATACTCTACTAATTTTGGTGGTTTAGGCTCCCCATACCCGTTTGAAGAGCTTGAGGAAGTTCAGGCCCAGGATCTTCTTTATCTCCTGGTCCGAGTAGCCCCTTGCCACCAGCCCCATTGTGAAGTTGGGCATGTTCTCCATGAAACCGTACCCCCAGTCCTTGTCCATAGGCGTGAAGTAGTCCACGTCGATCCTGCCAGGGTTCTTGTAGATGAACGCCGCCCGCATCACCGTGTTGGGGAACTCCAGGTCGCTTCCGAATCCCGTGTTGTTGACCCCGACGATGTCCACTGTCTCGTCCAGCTGGTCCATGAGGTCGTCGGTGAGGTTGCTTGGCCCCGCCTTCTTGGCGAAGAACGGGGTAACCCCGATGACGCCGCCCTTCTCGACGCATGCCTGCATCATGTCATCTGGCTTGCCCCTCTGCTTGCTGTACTCGACGAAATCGCCCCAGAGGCTCGTCGCCCTGTTGGCCCACTCGGCGTAGCCGCCCACCTTCTCGGGTGCGCTCCGCCTTGGGATGATGTGTGTGAAGCTTACCGGGGCCTTGCTCTGCTCGATGGCGTCCCAGCAGGTCTGGTCGCCGGTGTGGCTGAGGTCGATGAGTACTCCCAGCTTGTTCATCCTCTCCACGACGGACTCGCCGAACCATGATAGGCCGCTGTCCTTTTTCTCCCTGCAGCCGTCGCCTACCTCGTTCTTCCAGTTGTATGTGAGCTGCATTGCCCTGAGGCCGTGGTCGTATGCCACGTCAAGGAGGTCCACGTCCCGCTCAAGGAACATGCTGTCCTGGGGCCCGTACATGATGCCGTGCTTGCCCTCTTTTTTTGCCCTCTCGATGTCGCTGGCCTTCTTGACCACGATGACCCTGTCCTCGTTCTTCTTGGCCCAGTGGTTATGCTCGATGATCTGCTGGAGCGCCTCGGTGAACCTGCGCTGCATGCCCACCGTTATGTTGCTGGCGGTGAGCCCTCCCTTCATCACGTCGTCGAGCCACATGTCCTCGGTGACGTACTCGATGACGCTGACGATGCTGCTGTCGATGACGATGCTCTCCTTGTGAAGGGCGAGGGCGTGATCCCTCTCGTCCTTGCTCAGGTCTAGATAGCTTCTACCCATAACAATCCCTGATAGGGACGCGTTTATACTATAAAAAAATGAGTGGGCTACTTGCCCCAGACTCGCTTGAATAGCTTGACCCAGTTCCCGCCCAGGACCTTCTTCGCCTCGGCGTCGCTGTAACCGCGGGCAACCAGCCCTCGTGTTAGGTTGGGCGTGTGCTCAAGCCAGCCGTAACCCCACTCCTTGGGCATCGCGGTGTGGTATGACACGTCGATCCTCTCGGGGTACCTGCGGATGTACGCTGCCCTCGTGACGCTGTTCCTGTAATCCAGGTCGCTCCCGTATGCCACGTGGTCTACCCCCACGAGGTCGACGCAGTAATCGATCTGGTCCATGAGGTCATCGGTGTACGTGCTGGGGCCGGCCTTCTTGGCGAAGAAGGGTGTGACTCCCACGATGCCTCCTTTCTCGGCGCATGCCTGCAGGGCCTCGTTTGTCCTGCCCCTTTCAAGGGCTATCTTTGTGAACCTCTCTCCCCCTGACCATTCGGCGTACTTGCTCAGGCCGGTTGGCGTTGTCTCCCTTGGGCAGACGTGTGTGAAGCTCACTGGAACCTTGCTGTGCTCGATGGCGTCCATGGTGCTGTTGTCCCCGACGTGGCTCAGGTCGATGAGGACGCCCTTCTTGTTCATGGCCTCCACGAGCTCGAACCCGTACTTGCTGAGGCCGCCGTCCCTGGGCTCCCAGCAGCCGTCTGCGGCGAAGTTCCTCCAGCTGTAGCTTAGCTGGATGATCCTGACGCCCATCATGTGTGCGATGTCCAGGAACCGGGTCTTGCCCTCAAGGAACTGGCTGTCCTGGGGGCCGAGTATTATCCCGGTCTTTCCCTCTTTCTTGGCGTTGACGATGTCTCCTGCAGTCTTGACGATGAGGGTCTTGCCCTCCTTCTTCTCGGCCCAGTCGTGGTACCGTGCCAGCTCCCCCATTGCCTCGCTGAGGTTGTGCTGCATGCAGACTGTGGCGTTGCTGGCGGTTACGCCTCCCTTGATGAGGTCGTCCAGCATCATGTCCTCGCCGACGTGCTCGATGAAGCCCACGGTGCTGGCGTCGATGACTATGCTCTCCCCGTGGAGGGCGGTGGCGTGGGCCAGCTCGTCCTTTGATAATTCTAGATAGCTTCTTGACAAATTAATCGAGGATACTCCGTTTTCTCGGTATAATATAGTTGGCAATGAAGGGGTTCCCGGTGCGACTCTTTTGGTATCAGTGGGCTGTAAATTCTGGAAAAAATATTTTTACAGGATTCTTGTGTCAGGTAACCTGACATAAGGGAAAAAATGGTGGTAGTGGGTGGGAGGGCGTGCTGCCCGGTGGCACCCTGTGAGTGGTTACCGCATATATCGCGAAAAAAAATCTGGGGCTGGTGTCAAGTGGCGTGCAATAATGAGTTCCCGTCACTGGTACAATCGCGAAAAAAAATATTTTGGGCTTGCATCAGGTAACCTGACTTAGGGGGAAAAAGTTTGTTCCTGTCACCGGTCATATCGATAAAAATATTTTTTGTGGGCGCTGATGTGTGACCGTGGTACCTGCAGGTTGTTACTTGGTGACTTTTTTTATTTGTTGGGAAGGGGTGGTGCCAGTTGGCAACAGGTGGGGGTTTATGCGCATGGTGATTGAGTTGTGAGATTGATTTTTCACCTCTCAACAAGGATATGATGAGATTCATACGAAGTATTAACCCACGCTATTTCCCAACTGAGACAGGTATTACGTGAGTATTGACTCACGTTATTTTGATTGGAAGAAAGAGGACTGCTCAACGCCTCATCATGGAACCACTCGTATGACCCGTTGAACAGGCTCAAGACCGTGACCAAGAACGATTTGTTGTCCGCTGTGTACTCTTATGCTGCGGGTGGTCGTCGTGTCAGGAGCTGGGATACGGTTGATTACGTGTACAGTGGCTTACAGATCATAGACGAGGTAGGTGTTGGCGTGAGGCAGCTCGTCCTTTGATAATTCCAGATAGCTTCTTGACAAATTAATCGAGGATACACT
>CAYLJH010000046.1:11996-12373 GCA_964383685.1 uncultured Candidatus Bathyarchaeia archaeon
TAAATTAAAAATGCCTTCTTTTCCAAAAATAGGTGATGAAGTTCTCATAACTATATCCTCTACTGAGAATAATCATATCCGAATTAAATGGGAGTCTTTACCTGGTAACTGGTCATGTAGGCTATCTACTAGAGTATCCAAATTGTACAAAGTTGGAGATACTATAACCGGTTGGATTTATGGAATCAATTTTCAGCAACGATGCTATTATATCTCCGACAACAACTTTGGAAGACTCCATATTTCTGATCGAATGCGTCCCCGATACCTTTTAGCGTTAAGACATGTTATCCCTTTTCTCGTATCAAATGAATCAAAGACATCTCCATCTGATTTGTCCAGTCATCTATCCGAGATAAAAGGAATGTATAATCGTT
>CAYLJH010000047.1:0-12054 GCA_964383685.1 uncultured Candidatus Bathyarchaeia archaeon
GCATCGGGCATCTACCCACCCGACATCGGGATCTGCCCAGAGTGCCTCAGGGACATGGATGATCCCAGGGGTAGGTGGTACGAGTACCCCTTCACGGCATGCGCGTGGTGCGGCCCCAGGTTCACGTCAGTCAAAGCTCTCCCCTACGATAGGGAGAGGACGCACATGCACGATTTTCCTATGTGCAAGCACTGCGAAAAGGACTACTTCAACCCACTGGACAGGAGGTTTGATGCCCAGGGCATTACATGCAAGATATGTGGCCCCAAGATGAGCCTCCACGATGCGTCAGGCGCATCAATCGATTCAAGGGACGTGTTTACGGAAACCGTAAAGCTCCTCATAGAAGGTAACATCATAGCCGTTAAAGGGATAGGCGGCATTCACCTTGTCTCATTGGCCACGCGGGACGATGTTCTGGAGGAGTTCAGGCGCAGGAAGGGCCGAAAAAACCAGCCATTCGCATTGATGTCCCCCGATATTGATACAATTCAATCATTCGCCCATTTCAACGGAGTCGAGGAAGGCTTCCTCAAGGGCTGGAAGAGACCCATTGTACTGCTGAAGAAGAGGCATGGAGTCATCTCTGAGCTTGTTGCACCAGGCTTGAACACGGTCGGGGTGATGCTCCCGTACACAGGTATCCAGACCATGCTTTTCAAGCGACTGAACGAGCCTGCCCTGGTCATGACAAGCGGGAACAGAAGCGGTTTTCCCATGGCAATAACCAACAATGCGGCCTTCGGGGAGCTTGGAGGACTTGCAGATTACTTCTTGCTCCACAATAGGGACATAATAAACAGGTCTGATGACTCCGTTCTCAGGGTTATTCAAGGTCTTCCTGCTTTCACCCGCCGTTCGCGTGGGTACGTGCCTGACCCCATTGATATTCCAATAAGAAAAGGCATCGGGATCGCATTGGGCGCTGAGTTGAGGAATGCCGCAGCACTTGGAACAAATGGAAAAGTGTTCATGACCCAGTATCTGGGCGATATTACTAGCCTTGAAACCTCTGAATCACTCAAAAATGCAGTCCAGAGCATGCGTGACCTGCTCAATATCACATGTAACCCGGATGTGATGGCCTGTGACCTCCATCCTGGCTATATGACATCACAGATTGCTGAAGTGATGTCACACGAGATGGATATCCCGCTCGTGAGATCACAGCACCATCACGCTCACATCACATCGGTCATGGCTGAAAACTGCATCAAAGACGAGGAAGTGCTAGGGATTGCACTGGATGGGGCTGGTTACGGTGAAGATGGGCAAATTTGGGGCGGAGAAGTGCTAAAATCAACATATTTGGGTTACAAACGAGTCGGACAGCTTGAATATGTCCCCATGCCTGGGGGTGATTTATGCGCCTACTATCCTTATAGGATGTTGATCTCAGCCCTCACCAAGCAGTTATCAGATAACGAGATTCGTGACATCACAGCAAATCACATAGATTCAGCCCTACCTCACGGCTCCCAGGAGCGTGATATCATACTAA
Source organism: uncultured Candidatus Bathyarchaeia archaeon (assembly GCA_964383685.1). Taxonomy (GTDB): domain Archaea; phylum Thermoproteota; class Bathyarchaeia; order TCS64; family TCS64; genus RBG-16-57-9. Next base: position 1,502 of record CAYLJH010000047.1, read on the forward strand.
ATCACGCCAGAAGAAAAGGGGTCCTTCTGACATCCAGCAGCGGAAGATTTTTGGACTCTGTTTCAGCGATAATTGGTGCTTCCTATAATCGGACATACGAGGGTGAGCCAGCTATGTTGCTTGAGGCAATAGCGATAAGAGGAAACCCTGATTCGATTAAATATTCACCTGATATAAAAGAAAAACAGAGAAAATTCATCTTAAAAACGTCTAATACTCTATATAATCTGTTAAATAGCTTAAATAGTCATAAAAAAGAAGATATAGCAGCTTATAGTCAAAAATATCTAGCCTATGGACTCACGGACATCGTGAAATACTTGAGAGATTCAACAGGAATCAATAAGGTAGCTCTCTCAGGAGGGGTCTTTGTCAATGATTATATCACTTCAACAATCATACATCGTCTTGAAACTGACGGTTTTGAGGTATATAGAAACACAAAGGTACCACCAGGCGATGGTGGAACGGCCTTAGGCCAGATAATCAACGCGTTACATCACGTGATATGATGTGATATCACACAATCTTGATGCTCGTGGGTGAAGCGAGCTCCAAGATCCCTGATATGAGCTCTTCCTCAAATCTTGCTAGACTTTGAGGATTCAAGTTAAACTCCCCTGATTCAATCAATGTAGCATATTCTTTCAGTTTTTCAGCTAAAACATGATACTCATCAAAGGGTCTTTCATCGAATACCCCCATATAACTCAATAACACGACAGTAAAAATACTCGACACCACGTTTTTACGAGCCTGAGCTAAAGAACGACTGAAAGAGCCTCTGCTTACCTTCTTTTGTCTAAAAAGAGTCTTTTGATAAAAAGAAACCTTTTCCTCCGACATAATATCCGTTAAAAGGTCAATAATAAGTGTTTCAAACTGTGTTCGTGTTAAATGGCTGTTTTTAAGCAATAAATCAGTTAAAGGGTCTTGAAATGTCTTTTCAATGATAATTTGGTATGGTTCAACACTCATTTTTCAATCCTCTCCATTCCTTCGTGTCAGTAAAACGCATGACTTGTGTTGACAAAACTGTATACCAGAGATATAAGGTTACTCTCAAAGGTTAAGAGTAACAATAAGCGGTAAATCAACGTTAAATGTATCAAATACACTCAGATATATGGTCATAATTGACCTATCTAAACAAGTACAGTTGTGGAAACGCTTAATTTCTTCGTATTTCCACTGTGATATCATGGTCAACCTTGATGATTTAACGCTAAACTGCGACGAAATCACACCGCGAATACATGAATTCATACTCCATATGGTCGAAAAAACGGGATTAAATGGAGTTATAGTCAATGTCAGTGGCGGAATTGACTCTGCCGTATCAGTTCACCTGGCTGTTCAGGCACTGGGGCCAGAGAGGGTGACCGCTATTACGATCCCCGAGCGTGATGTCACGCCTGAACGTGATATCACCGATGTGATGTTACACTGTAAACAGCTAAATCTCACGTGTAACACGGTGGAAATCACATCCATATTACATGTGATGCGTGATATCATGCCAAGGTATGACGTCACAGACCGTATCACATGCGGTAACATCCGGTCAAGGCTCAGGATGATGATCGCCTACCACCATGCCAACGTTGAGCACAAGCTGGTGATGGGGACTTCCAACAAGACAGAGCTGCTCACCGGATTCTTCACTAAATTCGGTGACGGTGGCGTTGATTTCATGCCACTGGGCGACCTGTGGAAGTACAATATCAAACAGTTAGCTAGATACCTTGAAATTCCTGAGAATATTATCAAAAAGGCTCCGTCTCCTGGATTTTACGAGGGCCACACTGACGAAGAAGAGCTTGGGATGAGTTACGACAACATAGACCTCATACTGTACTCCTATGAGAGAGGATTCACCATCAAGGAAATCTCGGGTGACCTATCAATTAGTTCATCAGAGGTCACAAGAATATTGAACCGTGTAAAAGCAAACCAACATAAACTAGCAAATCCACTAGTATTAAGACTGAGTTAAACACTCAGATAACGTCAGAGGGCTAAATATGGGTCGAAAAAGGCAGAAAGCACCAAATATAATCAAGAGAAGGCTTCCATCACAGTATCTCTGCCCAAATTGCGGTAAGAATACTATATCCATTGTACTAAAGCTGGACGAGGGCATCGGCAGGATAATATGTGCATCGTGTAGCCTCAAGAACCAGTTCCCAGTACCCCAACACGTTCAACCGGTTGACGCCTATTGTATCTTTGTCGATAAATTTTATGGCGTCGAGGAGCCGGCTGTTCAATGACCCGCAAGGTTGAGCAGTATCTACTCGACCAGATAAAAGAGAAAGGAACAATCCATTTCACACTAGTTGACCCTGATAAATCATCGGGTTATGACTGCGCCCTGATTGCAGCGGAGGCAGAAAAGGGCGGGACCACGGCCATTATGATAGGCGGGTCTACACTTGCATCCTCATCAGACCTTGATGACGCAATAAAACGAGTTAAGGAGCACGTCACAGTGCCGGTTATCCTGTTCCCGAACGGCCCAATGGGTGTAAGCAAGTACGCTGACGCCATCTGGTTCATGTCACTCCTCAACTCCCAGAATCCATACTACTTGATTGACGCACAGATGCTCTCAGCCCCGATAGTGAAAAAATACGGGCTGGAGGCCATCCCGATGGGGTACCTCATCGCTGGTGAGGGCTGCGTTGCCGGCTACGTTGGGTATGCGAGGCCCATAAGCTTCAGGCACCCACAGCTAGCAGTCGGATACAGCCTCGCGGCCGAGACCCTCGGGATGAGGTTCGTCTACCTTGAAGCTGGGTCAGGAGCCATTGAGCCCATTCCACCAACCATGGTTGGGGCTGTGACCAAGTACCTTGATATCCCGGTCATAGTAGGAGGAGGAATCAGGACCCCAGAGGCAGCTATCGCGGCAAAGAAGGCGGGAGCCAGCGCCATCGTGACGGGGACCCTCGTTGAGGAAGAGTCGGAGGTCAAGGACCACATCAGCGAGATAGTGAAGGCCATCTCAAATTAGCCTTCTTCGGCCCACGGCAATTGTTTATAGCACCTAGACTCCCTTTGTAACCACTTAGTATCCAGGATACTCCGAGTGATCCCATTTGATAGACGTAGAGATGCCGCCCCACTACAAGAAGTACTTCACAGACCTTGAGAACAGGCTCAACCACCTATACGGGATCGCAACTGAAGCCAGAAAAATGGGGCTAGACACCACCCTTGAAGTTGACAGCAAGATCACCGCCGATATCGCGGAAAGGATCGAGAAACTCATCGGGCCACCGGGCATCACCCAGCGAATGAGGGAGCTGGATGGCATGGACAGGCGGGAGATGGGCTTCAAGGTGGCCGTGGAGATAGCCCTGGGGCGCTTCGGGACCATGGAGAAGGCCAAGGCAGCGGACCAGGCGATACGGACGGCCCTTGCCATCATCACTGAAGGGGTCACTATCGCGCCGATACAGGGCATACCCGAGATTAAGATCAAGAGAAACCCCGATGGAACTGAGTTCCTATCAATGTACTTTGCAGGACCCATCAGGCCGGCGGGTGGGACGGCCCAGGCACTGACATTGGTGATCGGGGATGTTGTACGCAAGGCCCTTAACCTGGATAAATGGCAGGCCCAGGAGGATGTGGTTAACCGTTTCATCGAGGAGGTGGGGCTTTACACGCGAAGCGTCAGGCGTTTCCAGTACCACGTGACGGACGACGACCTGGAGGTGGCGCTGAAGGCATTGCCGGTCGAACCCACGGGAGTGAGCACAGACCAGTATGAGGTTTCAAACTACCGGGACGTTCCCGGCATAGAGACAAACAGGCTCAGGGGCGGAGCCCTCATCGTCGTCGTTGATGGCGTCGTGGGCAGGGCCAGGAAGCTAGTTGGCATCTGTGAGAAGATAGGCATCGAGGGCTGGGACTGGCTCCACCAGATGGGAAAGAAGAAGGACGATAACGGCGTCGGAAAAAAGAAAACACCCCAGTACATGGACGAGGTCATAGTGGGGAGGCCGGTATTCGGGTTCCCCAACGCAAAGGGAGGGTTCAGGCTCAGGTACGGTAGGTCCAGGACCACGGGCCTGGCTGCCTGCGGCATGCACCCGGCTACATGGATTGCCCTGAACGGTTTCATGAACACCGGGCTCCAGCTCAGGGTGGAGCTGCCCGGTAAATCAGCTGCCGTATGTCCCGTTGATTCAATAGAGCCACCCGTCGTGCGCCTAAAGGACGGCTCGGTGATCCAGGTGGTTGATGAGGCCCACGCACACGAGGTCTACGACCAGATCGAGCGCATACTGTTCAACGGGGACATCCTGTTCAATGCAGGTGACTTCATCCAGTTCAACCAGCTTCTGCTACCCGCGGGCTATGACGAGGACCAGTGGAGGTACGATGTCGAGGACGAGATTGCCTCGGTAGGCGAAAAGACGGTTGAGGAGATAACCGGCCTCACAATGGAGCGCATCAACGAGTTGTTATCCGACTTGGTGAAGCCGCCGACGCCCCAGGAGGCACTTTCATTATCCAAAACTGACATCCCTCTTCACCCTAGGTACACCTATGACTGGCCCATCGTGAAACGCGAGGACCTTCTGGCGCTCAGGAACACCCTTGCTGAGCAGTGGGAGGGCCGATCAGGAGGGATCAAGGTCTCGTCTGAGGAAAAGGAGACCCTTGAGGTGCTTCTAGTGCCCCATTCGGTATCGAAGGGAGCTATCTGGTTTGATGAGCCGGAAATCATCCTTGAGAAATGCCTTGCACTGGACCACCGCTACGTGGAGGCAGAGGTGGAGGAAAGCCTACAGCAGGTAAACGAGTGGGCGGGCATGTCCGTCAGGCAAAAGTACTACGTGTACGTGGGCGCAAGGATGGGGCGGCCTGAAAAGGCCAAGGAGCGCAAGATGACCCCGTACCTCCACTGCATCTTCCCCGTGGGGAACGGGGGAGGGCCTCAGCGGAACATATCGAGGACCAGGAGAGGGGACAAGATACGGGTCGAGATGGCTAAGATCGGTTGCCCGGAGTGCGGTTTCCCCGCCATGGGTCCCATCTGCGATAACTGTGGCTCGTACACGGTAATGGAGACAAGGTGCCCCCGGTGTAACACGCCTCAGACCGGGGAAAGATGCCCTAGATGCAAATCAAAAATCGTCCCGTACGGGTGGGCTGAGATCGATCTCCGTGTACAGCTGGAGGCTGCCAGAAAATACATCGGGGGCAGCATCCCTGACAAGATCAAGTGCGTGAAACGCCTAATGAGCGACAAAAAGATACCTGAACACCTCGGGAAGGGCATACTGAGGGCCCGGTACGACCTCAGCGTCTTCAAGGACGGCACCCTCAGGTTCGACCTCACCGATATCCCGCTAACACACTTCACGCCAGACGAGGTAGGGACCCCGGTCGAGAGGCTCGTGGAGCTGGGTTACACCGTTGATATGCACGGCACGCCGCTGACCAGGGGCGACCAGATGCTTGAGCTGTTTGTACAGGACATCGTGCTCCCCGAGGACTGCGGCGACTACCTGATCAAGGTAACAAAGTTCCTCGATGAGGAGCTCCGTGACTTTTACAAGATGGATTCCGAGTACAACATAACCTCCAGGGATCAAGTCGTCGGCGAAATAGTCTTCGGCATGGCACCACACACCAGCGCAGCAATCGTGGGCAGGATCATAGGCTGGACGACGGTGCGCAACTGCTACGCCCACCCGTACTGGCACGCGGCCAAGAGGAGGAACTGCGATGGGGACGAGGACGCCATAATGATGGCCCTTGACCCGCTACTCAACTTCAGCAAGGCGTACCTCCCGGAGGCCAGCGGAGGGCTCATGGACGCGCCTCTGTTCGTCATACCAAACCTGAACCCCGGCGAGGTGGACAAGGAGAGCCATAACGTGGACGTGATCGCGAGGTACCCGCCCGAGTTCTACGCCATGACCATGAGGAACGCGGGGCCAAACGAGTTCGGCCCGCTTGTTGACACCTTGGGGGGTCGCCTCGGCACGCCCGCCCAGTACACGGGCCAGCACTACACCCATGAGTGCTCCAACATCAACCTGGGAAGCCATCTGGGCGCGTACAACACTCTTAAGTCAATGCTTGACAAGCTGGAGAGCCAGCTGGACCTCACAAAGAAGCTCAGGGCTGTGGAGGGCAAGACGGTGGGCCTGAAGATACTCAATAGCCATTTCATGAAGGACATAGTGGGCAACCTCAGGGCATTCACCAGGCAAAAGTTCAGGTGCAGCAAGTGCAACAAAAAGTACAGGAGGCCGCCGCTGAAAGGGGTCTGCATCCGCTGCGGAGGGACCATCCTGCAGACGGTGTACAAGGGAGGAATCACAAAGTACCTCAAGGCCGCCAGGGATATCATCTACAAGTACGATCTGGGTGATTACTACGTTGACAGGATAAAGCTCGTGGTGGAGGAGATCGAATCACTGTTCTACGAGGAGCCCGAGGAGGAGACCCAGAACCAGTTCGACCTCATGGCTTTCATGAAACCCAAGGCCAAGGACTAGCTCGGAAAGGTTATTATTGGACTCGCGTGATAGCTCAGTCGAATAACAATGAGCAGAAAGAAAAAACAGCAAAACGCAGGCATGCCGCAGAGCAGCGCCGGCCTGATGAGGTTCTTCCAGGACGAGACTAATGGCGTAAAGATTCCGCCGGAGTTCGCGTTGGGGGCAGCTGTTGTGCTCATTGTAGCAGTTATAGCGGCGAGGATTTTCTTCCCAATCGTGTAGACGCCCAACTGGGCCAGTTTACTGATTCAAGAAGAGAGGATACTCGATGACCGAGAAGCCGAAACGAGATCTAGTAATTATGGGAGTTAAACCCATCATGAATTATGTAGTCGCATGCATGACCCTGTTCAACAACGGCAACGAGACCGTCAGGATCAGGGCACGGGGCAAGCACATCAACAAAGCGGTTGACACCGTGCAGCTACTGCGCAGGGTTTTCCTGAGGGATTTGGTAGTGCGGAAATCCATGATAGGCACAGACCTTCTCATACGGGATGACGGGAACGAGGCGAAAGTATCAACAATAGAGATAGTAATTGCTTCCAGCTAAGCAGTTTTTTAAACCAATAGAGGTACCCCTTGAACGACAACGATGACATACCCAAAGATCAAGGTCACTCCGCCAGGCCCGAAGGCCAGGGCGATTGTAGATAGGGACGCGGCGGTCATCTCCCCCAGCTTCGGTAGGGCTTACCCGCTGGTAGTGGAGAGCGCCGAGGGAAATATCGTCACGGACGTTGACGGCAACGAGTTTATAGACATGAACGCTGGGCTCGCGGTGTGCAGCGTCGGGCACGGTCACCCCAAGCTCAAGAAGGCAATCAAGGACCAGGTCGACAAGTTCATCCATTACAGCTACACCGATTTCTTCTACGACGATTACATAAAGCTGGGGGAGGAGCTGGACAAGATCATGCCCATAGAGGGCCCGTCAAAGGTCTTCTACGGCAACTCAGGGGCGGAGGCCATAGAGGCGGCCATGAAGGTGGCACGCTGGCACACTGGCAGGCAGGGGTACATCGCGTACATCGGCAGCTTCCACGGCAGGACCATGGGTGCGGTGAGCCTCACGGCATCAAAGCCATATCAGAGGCGCAAGTTCGGGCCTCTCATACCGGGCGTTGAGCACGTGCCTTTCCCGTACTGTTACAGGTGCCCATTCAATCTTGAAGAAAAAAGCTGTGGCATGGCGTGCGTTGATTACATCGATGACTACCTGTTTCACAAGTACGTGGACCCGAAGGAGGTCTCGATGCTCATGGCGGAGCCCATCCAGGGAGAGGGCGGTTACGTCGTCCCACCTGCCGACTACTATCCGAAGCTGAAGGCGTTGCTGGACGAGCACGGGATACTGTTCGCTGTAGACGAGGTGCAATCAGGCATCGGTAGAACCGGAAAATGGTTCGCCATCGAGCACTGGGGCGTTCAGCCGGACATTATATGCGCCGCAAAGGGCATCGCTGCGGGTATGCCCCTGGGATTCATGGCCAGCAAGGCCGAGATCCAGGACTGGACGCCGGGTAGCCACGCATCGACATTCGGCGGTAACCCAGTGAGCTGCGCTGCGGCGCTGGCGGTTCTTGACATCATCAAGACGGAGGACCTGATGAAGAACGCCGAGGTAGAGGGCGGATATATCAAGAAGCGCCTTGAGGAGATGATGGAGACACACCCGATGATCGGTGACGTTAGGGGCATCGGCCTCATGGTGGGCGTTGAGATCGTCAAGGACAAGGACACCAAGGAGGTCGCGTCCAAGGAGACTGAGGAGATCATGATGGATTGCTTCAGGAAGGGCTTGGCCATCGTGAACTGCGGCGTCAACGTGATAAGGTGGATGCCTCCGCTGACCATCACAAGGGACCTGATTGACCCCAGCCTTGAGATCTTCGAGAACGCGTTAAGCAAAATAGAGGCCGCTTAGGCTTCAACAACCCTTTTTATTAAATATTTTAAAAAATTAAGATAGATTAGGGGTTTATTCCTTCTCTACGATCATTTTAGTAAAGTTTCCGGAGCTGGCCTGAATGAGCCCGTCGAATGGCTCCCTGATGTTCATGTACTCAAGCCTTACCTCGGCTCCCGCGGTCAGATCCATGGCTGCCTCGGCCAAGTCCCTCCACAGGCTGATCCTCGCCTCACCCGTACCATCGTCAATCCTAAAGTTGGTGACCGTTGCTGGGCCCCTTGACGTATCGATATCCCTCTGGACAGGATCATCGAGAAGCTGGCCCCGTATGGAGATGTTCTGCCGTCCCTCCACCAGATCAATGATGTCAGTGTTCTTCCTCTCAAGCTCGGGGATGTCCATCTCAAAGTCCTCGGGGTTGATGTGAAGCCTGCCATTCCGGCCCACGTTGAGGTCTATGCCTCCGTATCCTGCCCTCGTGTAGCCGTTCTCGACCACGATGGTGGTTCCCTCCTCCATCTCCTCGGCCTTGTCGGCGTCATCGTCCCACATACTGAGCCTAACTGTGCCCGTATCGTCCTCCAGCAGCACGGACCTCACCTTGCCCTCGGTCCCGTCCCGCCTGACGAACTGGCGCTCCTCGCTCACCTGGGTCGCTATGCCCGCGACGTTGACGCTACCCATGCTCTCGCTGAGGTTCCCGATCTTTGTCCAGAACGGGACCGCGTCCACTGGCTTATCGTTCTTCTTGATGATTACAATGGCGGTGTCCCAGCCGATATGAACCTCGGGGCTGCCAGTGTTACCCGTCCTGACGTTGCCGCTTATGACCCTGATCCTGGTCCCACGCTCGATGCTCCCGAACTCCTCGGTGCGGTCATCCCATAGTACCAGGTTGATCCTGGCCCCGCCCTCTTCAAGCACGAGCCTGCTAACCTTGCCCTCTGTCCCGTCCTTCCTGTCGAAGGTGTTCACCGGGAAGCTGTCCATCACGACTCCCTCAATGTGCGTCGGGCCCTCGGCGTGTACATCAGCCGGTGTCAGGAAGAACGAGTCCAGTGATGGAAAGTCCTCCTCGACGGCGTCCATGGGCTCCATGAACAGCTGCCCGCGGTTTCCCACGTTTACCTCGATGTTGCCCCTGCGTTCCCTGCTGTAGCCGTGGAGTAGCCGCACTATCTTGCCTGGTTCAAGCTTTGATGCTTCCACGTGGTCAGCTTTCTCGTCCCAGAACACCAGGACCGCGGAACCGGTCTTGTCCCCGAGGATCATCCTGAGTACCTTTCCCTGTTTCTTGCCGTCCCTCTCGAAAGTCCTGCTTGGGAATACCTGAATAACTCTGCCTGTGAGGCTGACATCGCTGAGTCCGGGCGTCAGGTCACGTATCTTGAGCTTTGCCTCGATGCGCTCACCTGCGCCGTTTATGCCCAAGTTGCTGGAGACAAGGTGTGCTGCCGCTTCCTCAGTGAGTAAACCAGCGGCCTTGGCTCTCTCCTTCTCGATTAGCTCAATGACGGCCTCCTCTGTCAGGTTGGGCTTCAAAGCCAAAATTTTCTTGATGATATCCTGTGTTGGCATAAACTTCAGAATAGTTTCGTACAGATTCGGATATGAGGATTGCTATTGGTTACTGCTTTTCCTCGGCAGCCGAGGCGTACATGTACACAAACGCAAGAATAAGGGCCGTCACTGACAGGAGCAGAATCGCCGATCGCGCGAAATCAAACAGCACTGGAATGGACATACTGTAGGCTATGACGCGGGTTCGTTATTTAGGTTTAGCCTTGGAGGGCTAAGGGTGTCCGAGTTCCACCCAGTAACGAATTCAACGAGACATACTCCTCTTTGATCAAAACCGTTCTGCGAGTGATTACGCACTCTAAATGCCTTTTTTCGTTCGGGAACTCTAAACGGAGATAACCCACGTAATTACATGGGTTATTATTAATTTGACTTGATGAGGGCACTTGTCCAAGATATGTGTGTAATTACGCATAGAATTGAGTTCATCAAGTCCTTGAATTCAGGGTAACAAAAAAATGGGGTTATAATTACGCACAGTAGACCTTAGTCGTTATTGTGTGTTTGAGTTTTAGGCGGGTTTTTTGGGTTTT
>CAYLJH010000048.1:0-11961 GCA_964383685.1 uncultured Candidatus Bathyarchaeia archaeon
ATTGATGAGTGCGTCAGGTGGGGTGCCGCATCAACGATAGCTGGCACGCCTAGGCTGTGAGCCAAGTCACAGAACTCCTTGATTGAAACATCCGCAGATGGCGTCAGGGTGTAGTAATAAGCGGCTGTACGATCCGGGTTAAATGCGTCCCTCAACTCTTGGATTGAAACACCGTCCTTGTCCCCAGCCTGAACCCGAGTCCCACCGGCGCACTCGATGGCGTGGTCATAGGTGCTCCGGCTGTTACCCAGGATGATGAACTCAGTCTTCAGCCCCTCAGTCCTCAAAGGCAGCCTCTGGATGATATCGACCCATTGAGTCGACCCAACGGGATCATACTCCTCAAGCTCGGTCCCCTTGAACATACAAGCAGCACAAGCCAGCATGAGGGCGTTCACTGCCCCAGCCGCGGGGAGCCCCGCCTCCGCTCCAAGCATCTCGGCCAACAGCTCGCCCGAGCGTTTCTGGAGTTTCGGAATTTGAATAAAACCCCTGGATGCGTCCTGCATCGCCTCGAATATCTCAGCCCTGGGCATGGAGCCGCCCAACAGGGTCAGCGAGGTCGCGGCATTCACAACGCTCTTCAAACCGATTTTCTTGTATGGATCATATCTCTCGCTCAAATTATTCACCTTGACATGAATAATTTACCAGATGCGGTTATGGCTTTTGCGTTTGATGGGTTTTATGTAAGTTGTCGCTAAACTAAGGTTTTTAAACCATCATCCAAGCCCTTGTGGGATGTCCCCGAATAACCAGTTGCAGTGGCTGCAGTCAAGACAGAACATACTGATATCAGAGATAGCGGAGCAGAGCGAGAACACAACCGACCCAACTGTGTCCGAGGTACTGGCGAAGGTAGTAGAGTTAATCGAGATAGGGCAGCAGGTCCAGAGCGTATTCGCCTTCCACCTCATGGCATCGCTGAAGCTCAGCGAGCACGAGATAGACGACCAGCTCAACGAGATCGCGGGGTATATGGAATCAATCATACAGTACAGGCAGACGGAAGCTGAAAACCTCAGAAAAGTACAATAGCCCCCGAGTTCCTTAAAAAGCGGGACAATTCAGGTCGGTTGGTGAAATAGATGAGCCGTAACTTTATCCACGTCAAGGTCATGGACAAGGCCATCAGGCTTGTCAGGGACGGCAGGGTCGAGCTACTCGACCAGGGCAACTACAACGTCATCGGCGACCACGGCACATACAACGTCGTCATCAACATGAAGGGCCAGATAGCATGCACCTGCCCTGGTTACGGCGCAAAGGGGAACTGCAGCCACACCACGGCGGTGGACATGTTCTCAAGGCGAAAGAGACGACGGTAGCTCTGTAAACCAAAAAAGGTTTACTTTTTAAGTCATGGCCCGATGGGTTTAACTAGAAAAAACGGATAAACCGAGATGACCTCCGAAAACCAAGACCCCTCGTTCGACGACGTGAGCAGGCGAAACGCCATCCACTTTTACCGCGAGGAACTACTCAAGATAGAGGACGGCGAGAAGGCCACGGTGCACTTTAACGAGCGCCAGCGGAAGTCGCTGGTCAGGCAGGGCATCCTGGTCCGAGTCTACGGCCACGGCGGATGCAAGCTCAGGCTCACCGAGGACACAAAGCGCATAATGGCGCAACAGACTCAGCCAACACTCGATGCCGTTTTCTCGCCTTATGTCAAGTAACCTGACACAAGCCAGCAAAAAATTATTTTCGCGTTAGTACCAGTGACGGGAACTCGTTTTTCTTCCTTATGACAGGTTAGTTCTACAAGAAACCTTTTCCAGAAATTTTTTTTCACGATATAAGCGGTAACCATTCATAAGGGACCACCGGGCAGCAAGCCCTCCTACCCACTACCACCTTTTTTCCCCTTATGTCAGGTTACTTGATGCAAGGGGAACGGAATCCCTCGCTCTATTACCTAAAACAAATAAAGGCTCAGCCATATTTAGTTTTGAACAGAGATGGATGTAGACCTAGACAAGGGAAAAAGGGTAACCATCGACCTGGACGAGAAGATCACCAGGAGCGACGGAACCAAGGCGACAATGCGGGAGTTCGTGAAGGAGATGCTACACTACAACCCCAAATTCCATATAACCACAAGCCCCAAGGGCGAGACATGGTACCTGACAAAGAAAGAGTAGCCCCAGATTTCTACAGTTAACGACTTAAACTGCTGCACAGGTATATTCAGGCATCAGGAAATGGATGTTCAACCATGAGCCAAGATGCACCAAAGGTCCTCATCGTGGGACTGGGAACAGGCGGGCTGTACGCCTCAAGGGCCGCCCAGCGTTTTAACAGGAAGACACAGATAACCATCATCGAGAAGCGGGAGTACCACATGTTCAGCCCATGCGGGATACCCTACGCCATCGAGGGCGTGGTGGCTTCATTCGAGGACCTGAAGCACAGCGTCCCCACCACCAGGAGCCTCAAGATAAGGCTCAGGCACAAGGCCATGGAGGTGGACGCCGATGGAAAGAGACTCAAGGTCAAGAGCCTGGAGACGGGCGAGGAGGAGTGGCTGGGTTACGATAAGCTCATCCTGGCCACGGGAAGTAGGGCCAAGATACTGCCAATCCCCGGCGCGGACAAGTTCCTCGGGAAGGGAATGTACGTCGTGACCACCCCGGAGGAAGGCGAGACACTCAGGGACGGTGCCCTGAAATCCAAGACCGCCGCGGTCATAGGAGGAGGAGCGATAGGAATGGAGATCGCACTGGCCCTGAAGCACCTCGGGGTTGAGGTCCACATAACGAAGCGCAGCGAGCCGTCACTGCCCAGGAACCTGGACCCGGACATGGGCAAGATCCTGACGGAGCACCTCCTGGAGAAGGGGTTGAACGTCTACTTCGGGAAGGGGATCGACAGCATTAACGGGGCAGACAAAGTTGAGTCAGTCACAATTGCCGGAGAAGTAATTCCGGTTGATTTCGTCGTCATGGCGGCAGGCATTGACAGCAACATAGACCTCGCAGAGAAGGCAGGTGTCTCCAGCGAGCGGGGCAGCATCAAGACCAACAAGAAAATGGAGACAAACGTACCAGACATCTACGCCGTGGGCGACAACTGCTGGACCCACAACTTGATCGACGACTCTCCCGCCAGGACCGCTCTGGCCACCACCGCCTACAGGCAGGCCATGGTTGCGGGAGTAAACGCGGCGGGAGGCGACAAGGAGTACGAGGGAACCCTGGGTACCTTCGTAACCTCCGTGGGTGACCTAGAGGTCTCTGCCACTGGCTACAACACGTCCATGGCGGAGGCAGCCGGTTTCAAGGTGATTACCGGGAGGGCAAACACAATGAACAAGCCCACCTGGATTCCCGGCGCCAAGAATATCAGCGTCAAGATCGTAGCGGATGCCGAGACCGGCAGGCTCCTTGGAGCGCAGTCAATTGGAGCGGAGGGCACGGACTGGAGGATCAACATGGTCGCCCTGGGCATAAGGAAGGGCATGACACTTGAGGAGTTCTCGTCGGTGGAGCTGGCGTACTGCCCGCCCGTCTCGGAGCTATATGACCCGCTCCTGATGGCAACAGATGTGGCGCTCCGCAGGCTAGCGGGAGCCAAGAGAAGAAGATAGGGAAAAAACCCTACTTTTTGTTGTTTCTTACAACCGAGCCCAGTCTCTGGGCTAGAATATCCGCCTTCTTGTAGACGTCAGACTCTATTTGGGGAATCATCCATGGCTGGATCTCATCAAGGAAGCCATGCTTGCTGACAACGGCTCCCGCAGCGCATTTCTCGCCGTACCCACAGGTGTAGCACTGCGCGATACCGCTGACGTGGAGGGCCCCAACGGGCTCCGCCATGTAGTTGCTCCTGAATATCATGCGGATGTACTTCTCCGCCGGGTTATCGTCAACCCTGCCAGAGGCGATGATAGCGTTCAGTTTACCGGCGAGGGGGAACGCTTCCCTGTGCCTGAGGCTGAATGTCCGCTCAAGGAACGCGTGTCCATGGGCGTTGATTGTCCCGTAATAATTGGGGGCACCGAAAACAACTGCATCGGCCGCGAACATCTTGTCCCTGATCTCAGCCCAGTCATCATCGACGACACAAATGTTGTCCTTGGCGCATGCAAGGCACGCCTGGCAGCCACTGATCTTCTTGCCGGCGAGGCTCACGTACTCGTATTCTTCGCCTGTCTTCTCAAGAACATACTTTACCATGTGGTCGTTGATTCCCTTGAGGAGCCTACCCGACTCGTCGCGGACTTCCTGCCTTCCGCTTGCGCTTATACCAAGTATCATGTCTACCAGACCATTGGCACGTAGCCGTCTTTAATGTAATCGCTGATGACGGTGCCAACGTACTCAACCTTCACGCCCATCCCGTCGATCTTCTCGCTGATTCCCTCCCTGTCGCTGATGGCCTTGCAGGCAAATGTCTCGCCCATGCCCGCTATCTCGATGACCGCGTTTGCAACATCCGAGTCGCTGTACATGAGCTGCTCCGAGGGGCCAAAGTAGATCACCTTGACATCGTCCATCCATTTCCTCAGTATGGCGTTCTTTGCGTACATAAGCCCAGTGAGAGCCTTGGCCTTTTCGCCCGTCGCTATGATTACAAGTAGTTTAGAACTCAAAATTATCAGGGTTTCATGAGAGCGGTCTAATAAAAACCGCTAGGTGATCTTGGCCCCGTTCAGGATATCCCTATCAGTCGTCAGCAGGACACAGTCCTCGCCAATCTCCGCGGCAAGCAGCATGCCGTAGCTCATCTGGCCGAATATCTTGGCGGGCTTCAGGTTCACCAGCACAGGGATGACCTTGCCCACAAGCTCCTCGGCTGTGTACCAGTCCACAAGGCTTGTCAGTATCTGCCTCGGCTCCTCCTCGCCGCAGTCCACCATGAGCTTGTACAGCTTGTCCGATCCCTCGACCTTCTCGCATGACTCGACGGTACCGATGCGGATATCCAGTTTCTTGAAATCCTTGTATGATAGTTCCTCTGGCAATTTAATCAAAAACTGGCTACCTTAATGAAATATAAGGGTTAGTCGAGGTACGCCAACGCTATCCTGGCGTACATCTCGGAGACCGGCGGCAGCCACTCCAGCTTCACGTGCTCGTTGGGCTGGTGTGCGCCCCCCCTCTCGGGGCCTATGTGGATGCACGGTATCCCCTGCTCGCCTTGGAAGATGTTGGCGTTGGTGATGCCGTAGGCGTGCTCGTACAGTGGCTCCCTGCTCATGACTGTCTGATATGTCTCGTGGAGTATCTTCATCAGGGGCTCATCCAAAGTGCTCGTGTAGGGCTCGTACATGGGGGGCTTTACACCCACATCCACCTCGGATTTAAGGTTCAATGATTCCACAAGCCGCTTCATGTCATCAATGGTGTACTGGATTGATTCACCGGGGACGAGCAGCCTGTTGACCTCGAAACGTGCGCTCTCTGGGACCACTACGCTGTACTTCTTGTAGCCTCCCTCGGTCTTCAGCGTGCAGACTGTGCCAGTCCCAAAGTCAGGGTGCTCCTTGAGCTTGAGCCCGCCAAGGCTTGAAATGATTCTGGCCGCGTCCTCGACGGCGTTTATGCCAAGGTGTGGCCTGAAACCGTGGGCTGCCCGACCCTTGACGTTGATATCGTAGAGAACTTTCCCGGTCAAACCCAGGGGGATGGGCTTGGTCTCGTCGCCGCAGTAACTGTATGTGAGGACAACACCGTCAAGGCTCCGCCATTTCTCCTGCTTCATCATCGCCCACGCACCGATATCAGTTGCCTCCTGGTCAACGACGCCGCTGAAGCTGAGCTCACCCTTGAAATCCACCCCGCTGTCCGCTACCGCTTTCAACATGTTCAGTGTGCATGCGATACCCGTCTTCATATCGCAGGCACCCCTTCCGTAGAGCTTGCCTTCCTTGATTACCGCCTTGAACGGGTCTGTCTCCCAATCGATCCCAGCTGGAATCGTATCGGTGTGCGCGTTATAATCCAGTCTCTGACCGGGCTTTGAACCCTTCATAACCCCGTGGACGTTTGGCCTGCCAGGCTCGACGTAATTTAGCTCGGTAGTCATCCCATAGCTCTCTAACTTCTCCTTGAGGTAGAGAGCCAACGCCTCCTCTTCGCCTGTTACGGAGGGAATTGCTATCATTTCCTCGCTTAACCTGATAGTGTATGAATCGTCCAGTTTATTCAGAACGTCTTCGATCATTGTCATCACTCTAGGAAATTCGCCGCCATCCTCGTGAATATCTCAGTAACAGGGGACATTGAATCAATCAATGTATACTCGTCCTTCTGATGGGGGCCACCAGCAAACGGGCCCATGTGAATACACGGGATTCCCCCCTCCCCAGCAAACGTGTTGGCGTCAGTTATACTGCTACTGTATCCGTAGTGAGGCGCGACCCCTTTGACCTCTCTATACGCTGCGTCGAAAACTTGGACGATTGGTTCAGTCTTTTCCATCACGTATGATGCATAGAGCGGTGGCTTGGTCTTGACCTCAACCTCAGCTTCCAGATTCAGTGAGGCGACCAGCTCCTCCATGTCCTGGATTACGGATTCAACGGTCTCACCTGGAACGGTGAGCCTGTTCACCTCGAACCTTGCCTCAGCGGGGACCACCACACTGTAGACAGTATACCCGCCCTCAATCTTGAGCGTTGAATAGTTACCCTTGAACCCCTTCGCCTCTTTGATATTCAGCTTGGGAAGGTTAGCAAGGATGATTCCCGCCTGCTCCACTGCGTTGATACCGGCCTCAGGATGGAAGCCGTGGGCTGCCTTACCCGTGACGTAGATGTCGTAGAGAACCTTGCCCGTGATACCCAGAGGTGTGGGAGACTCCTTGGTGGCGCTCATTGGCTCAGCGAGAACCATGCCATCAACCTTGCCCCAATCTGTCTTCAGCATAGCTTTCGCGCCTTCGCCGTACGCCTCCTCATCTATGACCCCGCTGAAGCTCAGCTGCCCATTGAAATCAAGACCTGACTCAACGAACGCCCTCATCATGGATAGGATGCTGGCGATGCCTCCCTTCATATCGTTGGATCCTAACCCGAAAATCTTCCCATCCTCTTTCACAGGTGTAAACGGGTCATGTGTCCACCCGGGGACTACAGGCACGGTGTCGGTGTGCCCGTTAAAATCCAACTTTTTTCCGGGACCACTTCCCTCAAGCTTAGCGTAGATGTTCGGCCTACCCGGTTGGGCCTCGTGAAGCTCAGTTTTTAACCCAAGCCCATCGAGCTCGTTCTGCAGGTAGTACGCCAGCTCTTTCTCCTCGCCAACGATGGAGGGAATCTTTATCATCTCTTCCAATTTCGCGAGGGTATAGTCATGGTCCATTTTATCGAGTAGGTCAATCAATGTTGAAACAGGAGAGAAAAAGGGAATGAGCCCGTATAATGTTTACCTAGAGGGTTTTCAGCTGGGCGTTATACATGTCAAGTATCTCGCCGACCTGAGTCACCTCGTCAACGGACTTGTCATCCCTCCATCTTGTGAACCGGGGGAATCGAATGGCAAGCCCGGCGTCCTTCCTTATCTCGCCGAAGGCTGCCAGGTGCAACGGGCTGGCGGTGATCTCGTCCCCAAGGACCTCCATTACCACCATTGGGTCAAACCAAACCTCTGCCTCCAGAAGCGAGTCAACGTTTCTCGGCTTCAAGTCGACCCTGTATTGGTCGAGGCGTCCTGGCATCTCCGCGAGGTTCTCATCAGTGAACCCTGTGCCCACCTTGCACACCGTCTTGTACTTGCTATCAGACGGGTCATACGCGGCAACGAGCAGCGCGCCGTAGCTCCCGGCCCTCCGGCCCCTGCCGTAGAAAGCACCCACCACGGCCAGGTCAACGTGGTCCTGCATCTTGCTCTGGTAGCTCCGCTTGAGCTTCACCCAGAGCCATGAACGCGCCCCGGCACGGTAGATAGAGTCATCTGAAGTGGACTTCACTATCAGGCCCTCCGTCCCGTCTGCTAGGCTCTGCTGGAAGAAATTCTCAAGCTCATCAGGGTCGTTGGTCTCCAGCCTCTCAACAGGCTTGAAGTCGTCGGTGGCATCTGTGATTGCGTCAAGCCTCTCGATCCTGTACGGGTACGGCTTGAGTGTAAGGTCTTCGCCGTCGTAGAGACAGTC
Organism: uncultured Candidatus Bathyarchaeia archaeon; assembly: GCA_964383685.1. Classification (GTDB taxonomy): domain Archaea; phylum Thermoproteota; class Bathyarchaeia; order TCS64; family TCS64; genus RBG-16-57-9. Next base: position 8,098 of record CAYLJH010000048.1, read on the forward strand.
GAAGAGGTAGACCCTGATGGGTATTTTAGCCATCATCTCCTCGATCTTGTACTTTCGCCGCCTCTTCATCAAGGTCTGGAACGGCATGTCCTCCCCTGTATCGGGGTTGTACGCCACGGCCTCGCCCTCGATGATGGCCTTGTCTACATTGATACGCTCAATGGTCAGCTTCACGGCGTCGGGGTACATGTGAGTGATGTTCTCAAGGCGCCTGCTGAAGATGTTGATGACATCCCCGTCCTTGTGTATCTGGAACCGCTCCCCGTCAAGCTTGTACTCCGCCGAGCAGTGACCGCCAAGCTTTTCGATGATCTCCTCGGCGTTCGAGAGCCTCTGGGCAGCCATGACCCTGATGGGTGCCCCCGCCCTTATCTTGAAGTTGAGAACGCCATCAAGCCCATGTTCAACGAGGGTGATCGCTACCGCCCCTAGATCGCTGCTAATGTTGTAAGCGCGTTCGAGTTCTGGCCTTTTATCCTTGGAACCCGTGAAAGCCTGCGCCAGAGCGTCGAGTATGGTCATGTCGCCGATGCCCATGCGAAGCTTCCCCTCCACCATGCGTGACAAGTAACGCGCCCCCAACGGGCTTGAGTCCGTCAGCAGGCTCCCCAAAAGGTCCATTTTCTGCTTTGCGCTTCCAGTTCCACTGCGGCTGGCAATATTATCAAGGCCGTTGTAGATATCGACGACGCTGAGCTGCTTTGAGAAGAAGCCACTCTGTGTCTTCTTGGTCATGGCCTCCTCCGCTGCAAGACCTATATCACCTAGGTTCTGGACCATGGATTCCACTTTTGCTTTCTTCAACCCCGTTACTCTGATCAAGGATTCCTTGACCATCTTCTCGGCCATGCCGATCTCGGGTTCACCCTTCCAGTCAGGGTGAATCTTGCCCTGTGTCATGTAGATGATCTTGTCGATGTTCTCGGAGTCGGCTATCTTGAAGAGTTCTGTGAGTATATCGGTCATCTCAAGCCTCTTTGTGGTGGACTCAAGCTTGTCGTAGGTCTCAACCAGTGTGTCGAAGAGCATGGCTAACGCTCATGAATGGGGACAATTGGGCATTAAATGTTATTAGACCATATAGCTGGCCGTCACTTTTTCCTTGAGCGCGTTGTATTCATCAAGTGCCTCGATCAGGCAGTACTCGCCCATCTTTTCAGTGAACAGTGTAAATACATAGCTCGCTCCCTTCGTTACCTCAATGTTGGTCAACAGGTTGGGAGGGAAGTAGTCATTCCTGAGCCTGCTCCATATCTGGTCAAGCTTTGGGAACCGCATGTGACGCAGTACCACGTAGCTCCTGTAATGGGTCACCATGTCAACGTACTGGACAGCCCACAGTGACGCAAGGTCGTCGTAGCCGTCTATCCCCCGTGCCCCGCCATCCTTCATGAGTATGTCCATGCTCTTCTCAAGCTTGTCCACGTGAGCCTCAAGGATGTGCTTTCTTGTGGCGAGGAGAAGTTTGTCTCCTCCCGTGTGGTCGTCGGCGTGGATGACCTCATGAATTCCACTGTATGCCGTCATGGTCTCGGCGAAATCAGGGAGATTCATCGGCTGGTCACAGGAGGGCAACCTCTTATCGAGATAGATGTTGTTCGGTGGCTGAAAGTTCCCGAAATCCATGGCGTATGCCTTGTTCCTTCGATTGTTGATGTACTTGGCCTTGAACTCCCCATTGCTGAGCCGGTTACTTGTTGATACGAGGTTCGGAGAGATCGGTAAACGGGTCTCCTTCTGGGTCCTTTTGATCAGTTTAATTGACTCTTGAACGATTCTACGGACATCGCCGTCAGAAAGCTCCCTCCTCAGAGTCAAAACATATCGAACATTCAAAGATTACATCAGATAAAAAGGTGTGTCTCGGAATGTATGATGTCTAAATCAGTGTCCCAACGATACCTGTTCATAGAAAATATGCTTCAGGTGGAGCAGGAGGTATAAATATCCGCTCCATGTCATCGAGGACATGAAATACGGCGCACAAACCGAGTACGGGAAGCTACGAAAGGTGCTCATGCACCGCCCCGACGAGGGCATGAAGGTTGTAACGGCTGGAAACAAGAATGACTACCTCTACAGGGACCCCGTTTACTGGAAGGCGTTCCAAGAGGAACACGATGTCTACACAGATGCACTCAAGGCGGAGGGCATAGACGTGGTCATGCTCAACGACCTACTGGACGAGAGACACCAGCAGATAGCCAGCGTTCTGCCCAACCTGGTCTACACTCGGGACGTTGGAATGGTTACGGATCTGGGTGCCCATATACTCAGGATGACCTATGCAGCTAGGTTTGTTGAGCCGACTCTCATGGAGCAGGCGTTCAAGAAGCTCAATGTGCCAATCGCCCAGAAGATCGCTCCTCCAGGTCTTGTTGAGGGGGGCGATTATGTCTGGTTTAACAAGGACACACCCATGATGGGCTTCGGCACCAGGAGCAACGAGCACGGCGCGTTCCAGATGAAGGACTTAATGCTGGGAAAGAACATCAAGGAGTTCGTCCTCCAACCGCTCCCAAGCTGGAGGGTTCACCTGGACGGTGCGCTCATGATGATGAGTCCAGACCTCGCCCTGTTCTTCAAACCCGCCCTGAGCCTGTTTCCGGCATACATATACAACGAGGACGGCGTCCAGCTCATGTGGCTTGAGGACTACCTGAAGGAGAAAGGCGTGGAGCTCATCTACTGTGACGACACCGAGATCAGGGTCTTCGGCAGCAACATCTTCGGACTCGGGGATAAAAAGTGCGTCAGCTACGAGTGGAACGAGAGAATTATCCCGCTCCTAGAGGACAGGGGATTCGATGTCATCAGCATCCCAGGAAGCCAGCTAGCCATTGGGGGCGGCGGCCCCCACTGCCTGACCTGCCCAATCCTCAGGGATTAAAGAAGGAATCAAGAGAGGCGGTCTTCTTTTCCTCTTCCTCGTCCTTAAGGAAGGGGAGCATGATGCTTCGACCGGCCTCCTTCACGAGGCGTATGTACTTTTTCGCATCAAATTTCTTCTGGTAACCCGCAGGACTGACACGTCTAAACGGGTTCTTGTGGTCAGCGTCAACATATACGTAACTGATAACGTTCCCTTTCCCTACATCCAAGCCGTTGATGTTAAGAGCCTCCGCTGCTGCCACATGTGGAAGCCTCGCCTTGTACTTTGAGGGCTTCCTGCGGAGCACAGTCTTGGACTCAAGGTCCTCTATTGAAACGAGTCCCCGTTTGAGTTCCCTGCAAGCCCTGTCAATCACCTTGTTAGCGTCCTCGATGCCCTTGGACAGCACACCATCAATGGAATCGTGGTCAAGCATTGTTCGGATTGCTTCGTCCTGAGTCTTCGCCACAAACTTGCATGTATTTCTCCTTCGCAACTCAATCCCCCTGCAAACGAGCTTACCGTCATAGGTGATCCCATAATACCTGTTTATTGCCCCGAAATCCTTCCCGGATTTCTGTGGGAGCAGCACCAGATACCTGAAATGGTTTTCGACGGTGATGGGAAGCTTGGTCTCTTCGAAGATATCATCCGAGAGCGCATCGAAATCGGCCCTTGCCGCGCCTTTTCTCTCCAGGAAGAGGCTGTCGCTGTTGCCGTAAATGGTGTGGAATCCCTTGCCGCGGGCTATGTTCATGGCCTTGACAAGGTTGATCCTGGCGGCCTTGTTGATCTCCATGAAGGTATCCATATTTCCGAACTTGTTTGCCCAGCAGCCGCTGTACCCGTAGGTGCAGAACAGGATCTCCTTGAGTGCCTGCTGCCTAGTCTCGCACCAGAACCATTTCTCGGGGTTCGCCTCCAGTTCCTTTCGCTGGTGCTTGAAGTAGAGCCTCCTGTCCAGGGTGTCCCTTGTAAAGTCGAGGAGGCTC
>CAYLJH010000049.1:0-11815 GCA_964383685.1 uncultured Candidatus Bathyarchaeia archaeon
GGGGGAGTCGCCGAGATCAGAGGCGATGTCAGCAGCCAGTTCATCTCATCAATAATACTGGCGGCTCCCTACGCGGATGAGCCTGTTACAATCAATGTCACCACGAGGCTTGAGTCCAAGCCGTACGTCCAGATGACGATTGACGCAATGAGGAGATGCGGGGTCAGGGCGATCTCGAAACAGGGCGGCGTCGAGATAAAGGTCCCACTGGGCGAGTACAAGCCAACCAAAACAAGGATTGAAGGGGATTGGTCGTCGGCCTCATTCATGTTAGCGGCAGGGGTGCTATCGGGCAAGGTCCACGTTGACAACCTGGACATGGATAGCAGTCAGGCGGACAAGGAGATAATGCACGCCCTCGACCTGATGGGGGCACAGGTCAAGGTCAAGGGGAACAGGGTCACGGCGGAGAGGTCGTACCTGAGGGGCATAGAGATGGACCTCAGCGACAGCCCTGACATGTTCCCGATAGTATCAAGCCTATGTGCGATAGCCAAGGGCAGGAGCACTTTGACAGGGCTTGGGAGGCTCAGGTTAAAGGAGTCCGACAGGCTCCAAGCTATGGCGGAGGGGCTTAGAGCGATGGGAGCGAGGATTCAGGTAGAGGATACCACCTGCATCATCGAGGGCGGGCTGCTCAAGGGTGCAGCCATCGACCCACACGGGGACCACAGGATCGCCATGAGCTTCGCCGTCCTCGGCACGTTAGCCGATGGGGAGACCACAATTAATGACAGGGACTGCGTGAACAAATCGTACCCAAGGTTCTGGGACGACCTGGCATCCCTGGGAGCGGAAACGAGGAGAATAGAATGAACACGTTAGGCACATCATACAGGATAACCAGCATCGGGGAGAGCCACGGCAAGATAGTCGGCGTAGTCATCGACGGCTGCCCAGCGGGGCTGGAGCTGGACATGGAGAGGCTGCAAGCTGACCTTGACAGGAGGCGTCCGGGACAGAGCAGGGTATCAACCACCAGGAACGAGGCGGACAGGGCCGAGATGTTGACCGGTCTCTACGAGGGCGTGACCACGGGCGCACCAATCACCATCATCATCAGGAACCAGGACAGGGACTCGTCCAAGTACCTTGAGGCAAGGTGGACCCCAAGGCCAGGTCACGCTGACTACACGGCTGGGCTCAGGTACGGCGAGAAGCAGGACCCCAGGGGCGGGGGGAGGTTCTCAGGTAGGAACACAGCGGGATTCGTTATCGCCGGGGCGGTGGCGAAACAGCTCCTTGACGGTATTGGTACCAATATAATCGCTTACACTCACCAGATCGGCCCCGTTGTGGCCAAAGACGTAGACCCAGCCAAGGTCACGGAATCCAACATCGTCCGCTGCCCTGATGAATCAGCTGCCGAGGAGATGATCAGGGTCATCGATGAGGCGAGATCAGCGGGAGACAGCGTCGGAGGAAAGGTCAAGGTAGTGGCGCTGAACCCTCCGAGGGGGATTGGGCAGCCCATCTTTGATACCCTTGAAGGGGACATCGCGAAAGCACTCTACGCGATCCCAGCAGTAAAGGCGGTGGAGTTCGGCGCGGGAGTCGGGTACGCCGAGATGAGGGGATCAGAGGCCAACGACCAGTACGTCATCAGGGACGGGAAGGTGGCCACTGAGACCAACAACAGCGGAGGAATCCTGGGCGGCATCAGCAGCGGCATGCCAATTACAGCCACCGTCACGTTCAAGCCAACCCCCAGCATCGGGGTGGAGCAGAAAACAGTTGACCTCCAGAGGATGGAGGAGACGACTATCAAGGTCGAGGGCAGGCACGACCCGTGCATCGTCCCCAGGGCGGTGCCCGTGGTGGAGGCGATGATGGCCGTGGTGCTGGCAGACCACGCATTGAGGGCGGGGCTGATCCCGCAGGTACTAGGTGAATGAATTGTACGAGGACGAGATAGGACCACACAGGGAAACCATTGACAGGCTCAACAACGAGATAATAGACAAACTCAAGGCGCGGGTCGGAGCCGCGTTGCAGATCGGAGAGATCAAGAAGAGACACGGAAAACCCGTGGTCGACAAGACCAGGGAGCAGGCAATCCTTGACAGGATCAGGGACAAGGCAGAGGCGAAGGAAATGGACCCTGACGGCCTTGAGAGGATATTCAAGGAGATCATCAAGCTGTGCGTCGAGGCGGAGGAAAGACAATGAGAGTAGCGTTCCAGGGAGAGAAAGGCGCGTACAGCGAGGAAGCCATATTCAAGCACTACGGAACAGAGGTCGAGAGCGTCCCGTGCCCTTACCTGAGGGACGTCTACAACGCAGTCGAGGAGGGCAAGGCCGATTTCGGGCTCGTACCTGTGGAGAACACCATCGAGGGAACCATAGTCAGGGCATACGACCTGCTCAACGATAGGAGCCTGAAGGCAAGTGGCGAGGAGATACACAGGATACAGCACTGCCTGATAGCCCACCCTGACGCCGAACTCTCGGACATCAAGAAGGCGTACAGCCACCCACAGGCACTGGGCCAGAGCAGGGAGTGGCTTGAGGACCACAACATTGAGGCAGTCAGCTTCTACGACACCGCTGGCAGCGTCAAGTGGATCAAGGAGAACGATATCAGGGACGCGGCGGGCGTCGCAAGCGCCCAGGCCGCGGACGAGTACGGCATGAAGATCCTGGCACGCGGCATCGAGACCAACAACGAGAACTATACGCGGTTCCTTGAGATCGGGAACGAGAACAGGGAACCAACGGGAAACGACAAGACGACACTCGCTTTCATCGTCGCCCACAAGCCTGGTACACTTGTAAGCGCACTGAGCGAGTTCTCTTCAAGGGGCGTGAATCTGAGCAAGATCGAGTCCAGGCCCAGGGTGGGAACTCCCTGGGAGTACATATTCTTCGTGGAGCTAGACGGGCATATCACCGACGAGAACCTTGCCGCGGCCGTTGAGGGGCTGGAGGAGTACACCATCTACATCAAGCACCTAGGATCGTACCCCAAGGCAGGGTAGCTTCACCTGCCCAAAACCCCTTTTATTCAGATTTTTGACTCCATTCGGGATATGAGAGCCACAATCATCGGGGCAGACGGCAAGATGGGAGTCTGGCTCACGAACCACCTGTCAAAGCTGGGGCACACAGTAGTTTCCTTTGACGCCAGGAAGGGGGACATCCCAGGCTTGCTGAAAGAGGCTGACACGGTCATCGTCTCGGTGCCCGTGTCCAAGACAGCCGAGGTGACACGAGACGCCCTCAAACACATGAGGGAGGGGGCCAGGATAATCGAGATCGCTTCCCTGAAAACGGGGACACACCCCGAGATGGTGAGGGCCGCGGAACAAGGGTTCCAATCACTGTCAATACACCCGATGTTCGGGCCCTCCGTGAAGGACCTCAGGGAAAAGACCGTGGCGGTCGTGCCAGTGGCTGACGCTGCCCAAGAATCTGCATGGGCAGCCGAGCTGTTTCCAGGCGCATCGTTTGTGGAGGTGTGCCCCGAGAAACATGACAGGCTCATGGTCCACGTCCTTTCCCTGCCCTACCTGATGAACCTGGCCCTCGGGGCCACCATGGGGGACACTGACCTTGCCCTCCTCAAGAAGCTGTCAGGGACCAGCTTCGCGCTCCAGTACACCCTCATCCAGAGCGTCGCAGGGGAGACAACCAGCCTCGTCCACGCCCTGCTGAGCGAGAACGTGTTCCTTGAGGAGACAGCCGAGGCGTTGATCTCGAACATGAGGGAGCTAATGGGGGCGACCGGTGAAAAGGCGGAGTTCAAGGCGTTACACGAGTCAATCAGGGAGCCTTTGAAGGCCGATTGCGGCCACAGGAGCGCGTTGGAGAGACGCCAGGCGGCGTACAACGCCGTCCGACCATTACTAAGATAAGCGAAGATGACCAAACTCTTCCCATGATCAGTCTATCAGAGTTCTACGCGGCCCGCAAGCGTGTCCAGAAATGGGCCAGGAGGACGCCCATGGAGTACAGCCCCGGCCTCAGCGCGCTCATCGACGGTGACGTCTGGCTGAAGCTGGAGAACCAGCAGGTCACTGGCAGCTTCAAGATCAGGGGTGCCACAAACAAGATCCTGCTTCTGTCCGAGGAGGAGCGGGCGAGGGGCGTCGTGACGGCCAGCAGCGGCAACCACGCCCAGGGGCTGGGGTACGCGGCGAAGGAACTGGGAGTTAAAGCCAAGGTCATCGTCCCCGAGATGACGCCCCAGGTCAAGATAGACGCAATCAGGAAGTACGGCGTGGAGCTCATCATCGAGGGCGAGGAGTACATGGACTCTGAGAGGCTCGCACGAAGGATCGAGGCCGAGGAGGGCATGACGTTCATCTCGGCCTACAACGATATCGACCTCATCAAGGGCCAGGGCACAGTGGGGCTTGAGATGGTGGAGGATATGCCGGGCCTTGAAGTAATTCTCATCCCGGTCGGCGGGGGAGGGCTGGCATCAGGTATCGCATCGGTAATCAAGCAGGCCACCAGCGCAACCGTCATTGGCGTCCAGAGCGACACCAGCCCCGTCATGTACGAGTGCGTCAAGAGGGGGCACATCCACGACATCCCGCTCCGGGACACCTACGCCGAAGGGCTCCACGGCGGCCTTGAGCAGGGAAGCGTCAGCTTTGACATCTGCAGGGAGGTCATCGACGAGTGGGCCATACTCGCGGAGGATGACATCCTGGCGGCAATCAGGTACCTCCTCCACGAGTCGCACATGCTTGTCGAGGGTGCGGGGGCAGTGGGAGTCGCTGCCCTCCTTTCCGATCCTGAACGCTACAGGGGTAAAAGGGTAGGCGTCGTCATCAGCGGCGGCAACCTGGGCATGGAGACCCTGAAAAAAGTGGTTTAACCATTTTTCTGGTAGACCGTGTTATTAACCCAATTAATCCCACCAGATGATGCTATGAGACGCATCAAGGTCAAAGCCGAGCTGTGCGCTGGCTGCCGTCAATGCGAGATGGTGTGCAGTTTTGAACACTTCAACAGGTTCAGCCCATCCCTCGCACGGATAACCGTACACAAGGAGGACAGGTACGGCCTGGACTATCCCGTGACGTGCCGCCAGTGCACCGACTGCCCGCCAATAAATGCCTGCCCCGAGCAGGCGCTGTCAAGGAAGGAAGGTTTGACCATGTGCAGCTGGCAGGACTGCACGGGTTGCGGGATATGCGAGAAAGTGTGCACCTATGATGCCATCAAGGTAACCGACAAGGCCCTCGTCTGTGACCAGTGCGGTGGAGACCCCCAGTGCGTGGTAAGGTGCCCCACGGGTACCCTGGAGTACGTCGAGATGCCACCGTCCACAGAGACGCCGGTTGAGGCGTTCAGCAGACTCAAGGAGGAATGGGGCTTTGAGTAAGGGTTATGCGGGCAAGGTCCTCAGAATCAACGTGAGCGACGGCTCGTACGGGACGGAGCCACTTGACATGGACGAGGCGCGGCTGTTCATCGGTGGAAGGGGGTTCAACGCCGCCAGGCTCTACAAGGAGGTACCCGCAGGCACAGACCCTCTTGGGCCGGATAACAAGCTAATGGTAGCGACGGGGCCGCTTGTGGGCACCATGTTCCCCACGGCCAGCAGGTTCAACGTGTCCGCCAGAAGCCCCCTGACCGGGATCTTCGGGGATACAAACGCGGGGGGCCACTTTGCCCCCGAGATGAAGTTCGCTGGCTATGACCAGATCATCGTCGAGGGGAAAGCGGAGAAGCCCAGCTACATATCAATCAGGGACGATGTGGTCGAGGTCAGGGACGCCGACGGGATATGGGGAGGCACGGTTTTCGAGGCAGACATCGGCATCAAGAAACAGTTGAAAGACCAGTGGACCCAGACCCTCATCTGTGGCCCAGCCGCGGAGAACGGCGTCATGTACGCCGGGCTGTTCGCCAACCAGGTGAGGGCCGCAGCCAGGACGGGCATGGGCACCGTGATGGCCAGCAAGAACATCAAGGGCATAGCGGTGAGGGGCACGGGCTCAATAGAGGTCCATGACCCGGAGGGGTTCAAGGAGCTGGTCCTTGCCCTTGAGGGCGAGATCAGGGACCACGAGCAGTTCGAGGGACGCCGCCTCATGGGCACCACCAGGATACTGATGATGGCGGACAAGGGCGGGTTCCTGCCCACAAGGAACTACACCCAGGGCACCTTTGAGCACGCCTCCGAGGTGAGCGGCGAGAGGCTGGCGGCCGAGTACAACGTCAAGGGGCGGGGCTGCTTCGCTTGCACAATACCCTGCAGCAGGATCTACACGATCAGGGACGGCCCGTTCAAGGGCCACGGGGAGGGACCGGAGTACGAGAGCCTTGGCAGCTTCACCAGCAGGCTGGGCAACAGGGACATCGAGCTGGCGCTGGCGGCCAACGACCTCTGCAACCAGCTGGGCATCGATATCCTCAGCACGGTGGGGGCCATCGGCTGGGCCATGGAGCTCTACGAGAATGGAACGCTAACAAAGGAGGAGACGGGGGGCCTTGAGCTCAACTGGGGCAACAAGGAGGCCATAATCAAGTTAATCCACCTGATCTCGAATCGTGAAGGATTTGGCGATATACTGGCTGACGGCGCGTTCAAGGCCGCCGATAAGCTGGGCAAGGGGCACGACGCCGTGATCGCGGTCAAGGGCATGGACCTGATAATGGCGGACCCACGCGGCCTCAAGGGGTTCGGCCTCGGCTACGCCGTGGCCACGCGGGGCGGGGACCACCTGCGCAGTGAGCCATTCATCGAGCTATCGGATGACCCATCCATCGGTCAGGAGATGTTCGGTGCACCGGGAGCCACCATGAGGCGGTCGGACACGGGCAAGGGCAAGCTCATCACATACTTTGAGGACTGGTGCGCCGTCATCGACGCGTTACAGCCGTGCAAGAACATAATGCAGAACATGATGCTGCTCCAGTTCCCAAGGGCGGCGGAGGCGCTTGAGCTGGCAACTGGCATCAGGCTGACGGAACAGGAGATAATGGATGTGGGCTCAAGGATCACAACGGTCGAGCGCATGTTCGGGATCAGGGAGGGAATCGGCAGGAAGGACGACACCGTTCCTAAACGGTTCACCGACACCCCGCTCACCGAGGGGGGGAGCAGCGGCACCGTCATGGACATCGAGCTGATGCTTGACGAGTACTACACCGAGAGAGGGTGGAGCCTGGAAACCGGCCACCCGACCCCAGCAGCCCTCGGGAGGCTGGGCCTGAGTCACCTTGCCGGGGACATTCCCTGCCTAATTTGATTATCCTCGGCATCCACACACTTACGCAGCATGGCGTTGTCCGGAGAAATTCTAATCCCGAATCCTCAATCAATATCGATCGGAATATAATTGCGAACGCCATTCGCTTTTTTTCGTTCGGAAACTCTCGATCAAAATAAACCATGTAATTACATGGGATATTTTTTCTCTCCATGAAACCGACTACCAGCCAAGACCGAAACCACTCAAGGAGACACGCCCACAGCGTCATCCAATACCGGAGAATGACATTTACCCGGAAACATGGAAAGGATTGCACGTTATTTCCTCAAGGATAAGTGAGACGACCTGATTAAGGAAACGAGCCCTCCATGATTTTCGGTATGTATATATCTCATCGGCAAATCCCGTATAGCTAGGATGCCAATCTGCGAGATCTGTGGGATGGAAGTAGCCGAGGTCAAGGAGTGCAAGGAGTGCGACTCAAAGTTCTGCGAGGAATGCGGCGACGAGAAGAGCCTGCTTTGCTACGATTGCATGGGCTGGACAGATGACTCTGAAGATGACTGGTCAGAGGACAAACTCAACTAGCCCGCGTTAAAGTTTTATCCTAAAGTGACATATTTCCTTGGATGACGCGTTCTTCGGGGATGAAGCCCAAGTATTTGCAGTTACTGCTCGTATGTATCATCGTTGTCTCCGTATTTGGGGCGGGTGTAGTCGCCCTCGGTGACCCCGAGTACGTGGGCTATGTCGTTGACGACGAGACGGGGGAACCAGTCCCAGATGCAAAGGTCACAGTCTTCTACAGGAGGTTCTACAGGCGCTACTCATCGAGGTGGTACAGCAGCGGCGGGACCACCACAGACGGCGAGGGCAGGTTCCAGCTGGACATGGCGCAGGACAGGGGGTACCTGATATTCGTGTCCCACGAGACCGACGGCGAGACAGATTACGTCCCGTACGGGGTCTATCACAACCCCACTGGGGGGACCGAGACGGAGACTATCAGGCTGTGGAGGTCAGCCACCTTAAGCCGGGAGGGCAAGGATTTCTTCATCGAGACCTCGGCAATACCCGAGATCACCATAAGGGTCCTAGAGCCCAACGGCCAGGACACCATGGACTATGGTGGGGTCAACCTGTACTATGGATCGGGGGAGTCCACGGTCTCGACGTATCTGGACAGGCCCAGCGGTGAGGCGTACGTGCCCGCTGGCCGAGGTTTCGTAATCAGGGTCACGGCCCACGTTGAGAAGGGCAGCCAACAGTTCACCGAGACGGTTTTCATCAATGATTACGTTGAAGGGGGGCTGTCGGAGGGCGAACGGGTATCGGCTGACCTCCGCGACAGGATTCTCCCCAAGAGCTTTGATAATATTTACAACAAGACGGCCCGCCTCACCAGCCTGATACTTGACAAGGAGGGGCAGGGTTTTTTCCTCGCGGTGGAGAGGCAGAAGCTTGGCAGGGCCGAGTCCCTCACATCGGCGGCCCTGACCCGCATGGAATCAGGCGGCTCAGAGGAGGCTTTCACGTCACTGAGGGAGGCGTACGTGATCCTCACGGACCTTGAGAACTCGGTGACCTCGATGCTGGGGGACGCGGAGCGGTCGGTGTTCATCCTCATCGTCTTCATAGCGTTGACCTCCCAGGTGATAGCGACCCTGCTCCACGAGGACACGTTGAAGAAGACGGCTATCGGCGGGGTCGTCTTCATCATCCTGCTTGCCGCACTCTACAGCCTGCACCCAGGCGCCCAGATCACCGCGCCGCTTGATATCATTCTGATGGGGGCTTACTCGCTGGCCTTCGTGTCCCTCGCTGGAAATATGGTACCATATATTCTCCAGAGGGGCCCGAGACGACAAACGCGAGCATCCAGCACATGGTGGTACCCATCCTCAGCATATCCAAGAGGAGCCTGAGGAGGAGAAAGCTCAGGTTCCTGCTCACCCTCACCAGCGTGCTCCTCCTGGTGGCCAGTTTCATCAGCCTGACAAGCTTCACCTCCGGGTTCGGTTTGAGCGTGGAGAAGACCGGCGACCCCATTGGGAAGGACGGAGTTATGATTCGGACGCCTAACCCACCTCCCATCAAGGATACGGCTCCTTTCAGCGGTGGGGTAGGGGCATCAGGGCCACTCCCACTGGATTACGGGCTGATCAAGTGGTTCAATGAGGCCGACGAGGTCACAGAGGTGGTTCCAAGATACGAGAACCAGCCCCGGAGACAGTACAGGGAGGTATACCGCCCGGTAGCGTACATCGAGGGGGTCCATGTCTTCGGTATTCTCGCGGTGAATCCCGAACACGAGGCGGATGTGAACCTGCTGGACTCGGCTGTTGTGGAAGGAGAGTACAGGGGGGACGACGAGAGCGTCAAGAAGTCAGGTGGCTTCATGAGGCGTGTCTGCCTTGAATGGAGCATGAAAAGGGAGAGCTTGTAGTGGAAACGTCTTTAACTTTCAAAGGGGGATTTCAATCGTTATGAGCGGCGAGACCCACATGATCCATTTCTCGTTGATGGACGCGTACAGGCTTGGGATAGGATACATCCGTCGCAGGTTCAAGCGGACGGCCATCAACGTGACATCCATCGCGCTGGCCAACAGCTTCCTCACAAGCCTGGCCCTCACGGATGTCTTCTACCAGACATACTCGGCTATTGAGGGAGGGGTTCAAGGAGTTGACGCGTCCCAGTACTGGCTGGTGGCGGTGGCGCTGATAGTGTCAGTTGTGGGCATCACGAACGCGATGCTGATCTCGGTGTACGAGAGGACCAGGGAGATAGGCACAATGAAGTGCATAGGCGCGCTGGACCAGCACATCATGATGGTGTTCCTCGTTGAGGCCGTGATACAGGGAGTGGCGGGGGGCCTCATCGGTTACTTCCTTGGGGTCCTGGCCGCGCTGGCGTCAGTGGGTTTCACAACCGGGTTTGATATCATCTTCAAGGTCGGGGCCCTGGACATGGTTGTTTTCTTGGTGGGGACAACGTTGATGAGCATTGTCCTCAGCACCGTTGCGTCGTTGTACCCGGCGTGGAGGGCGAGCAAGTTGCCGCCTGTGGAGGCGTTAAGATATGAGCTATGACACTGTAATCGAGTTAAGGAATCTACTGAGATACTACCAGATGGGCGACGAGACGGTGAAGGCCCTTGACGGGGTTGACCTCAACATCGGGAGGGGCGAGTACGTCAGCATCGTTGGCCCCAGCGGCTCAGGCAAGACCACGCTGTTCAACCTCATCGGTGGGCTGGACAAGCCAACGGATGGGAACGTTTTCATTGACGGGGTTGACATCAGCCAGCTGGACGCCTACGAGCTTGCATGGCTCAGGTGCAGGAAGATTGGGTACATTTTCCAGAGCTTTAACCTGATTCAGGTGCTTACCGCCGTCGAGAACGTGGCGCTGCCAACTGTTTTCGCGGGCACGCCCACCAACGAGGGGACCCGGAAGGCGGAAAAGCTGCTTGAGATGGTGGGGCTCAAGGACCGCATCCACCACAGGCCGGGGGAGCTATCGGCGGGTCAGCAGCAGAGGGTGGCAATAGCGCGTGCCCTCGCCAACGACCCTGCCATTATCCTAGCCGATGAGCCGACAGGGAACCTTGACCTGAACACGGGCATGGAGATCATTGATTTACTGCATGGCCTCAACAAGTCCAAGGGGTTGACCCTGATCGCAGCCACACATGACCTGAAGATGATCAAGGCAAGCGACAGGATCGTGTGGATGAGGGACGGGCAGGTTGAGAAGATCGAGAGGAGTTAATCACTCTTCATCGAGGTATAGTCCAGGGTTATCCTTCTGACAATGGAGCCCACGACGTGAACGTACGATGGGTCACCGATACTGTCCATCTCTACGGTGTACTCCGATTCTTCGATTTCCACGATTTTTATCTCGTTCTTTGTGTACAGGGTGCCGGTTGAAGCCTGGACCGACCTGTAGACGAAGGTGATACGCCTCTCATCCTCGTTATACTTGATTCTCGATGTCATCTCTATGGGGTGGGTCGTCAGCCGCTGCAGCCGTTCATCCATGAAGACAAGATAGGCGTCAACTTCCCCTGGCTCAAGGATGACGGGGATCTTCAAATTCCAGGGCTTGTCGAAGCCGCCGCTGGACTCGTCTATCTGCCACCGCCTCATGAGGCTGGGAGTGATCACCGTGCTGTTGCGCAGGGCGGCGTACGCCCCGGTCAGGACGGCTGAGATTGCCAGCCCGATGCTGGCCAGGCTCCAAACGGCCGAGACCTTCTGGTGGACCTGTAACCCGATGTTCAGGAAGGCGATTATCTTGTAGACGCCGAGGCCGGTCAGGTAGCCGAGGCCCCCCGCGATGAAACCCGTGATGGTAGCCTCAGCCACGAATATAGCGGAGACCTGGGCTGGGTTCAGGCCCACCGAGCTGAGTATCTCGATCTCCTTTCTCCGCTCAAACATGCTGTTGAGCATAGTGACCACAACGTTGAGGACCACGATCACCCATGGGATTACCAGGCTCGCGCCTTTTCCCTCGAAGTAGTTACCTAGCCTGTAAAACGTGTAGCTCTCAGCCGTTGATGAATATGCCAGGTATCCTCTCTCTAGCGCGAGCCTCTCCGCGAACTCGTCCCCGCTAAAGGAGGACTCGACGGT
>CAYLJH010000050.1:0-11566 GCA_964383685.1 uncultured Candidatus Bathyarchaeia archaeon
GGCCCGGGTAATCCAGCACCTGCCTGATGAGCCGTGGTATCAGCGGGAAATGGGTTACCTTGTGGGTGTGGGTTGCCTTGATTATGGTCTCTGCCGTCGGATTGGGCAGGAGCATCATAGTACATCCAAAACTCACCGCCTCGTTCATGACCACAAGGCCGTAGCTGTGGAAGAACGGCATAGCGCACAGTATGATGGGCCAGCCAGCCGCCTGGGGTTTCGCGCTGTAGCCCCATCCCCTCAACCAGTGGTATGATTGCAGTGCGTTGGCTATCTGGCTGTAATGGGTCAGCTGTACCCCTTTGGGCTCGCCTGTTGTGCCTGATGTGAACATGATCACCGCAACGTCCTCCCTTGGGTCTATCTCGGGGTAAACATCCACTTTGGACCCTGTAAGGAGGTCTTCAAACCTGTAAGCGTCCTTGGGGTGCCTGATCCTGTACTTGATGCCGCTCAAGATGCGCAGGTGGGGGGGTGCGTAGTAAGCAGCCTCCGCTACGATCAGTTCAGGGTGTTTCTCGGGCAGCTTTTCCAGTAGCCTATCGAGGATTATGAGTATCTTGGACCCCGTGACAAGTATTTCCCTCTCGATCTCCGAGTTTGACATCAACGGGTTGATTGCTACCACGGTTGCCCCGCACAGGTGTATCGCGTTGTATGCTATCAGGAACTGGGGGCAGTTGGGCAGGATAAGTGCCACTCTGTCCCCTTTCGTGACCCCCATCCCCATGAGGTTTGCGGCGAAGGACTCCATCTGGTCCCAGAGCTTGCCATAAGTGTGCCTGGAGTTCAGGTAGATCACGGCGTCCCTGTCAGGGAACTTGCGTGCGCTGTTCCTCCAGAGCTCGGTTACGGGCATCAAGGGGTAATTAATCGAGATAGGGACCCCCCGAGGGTAGCTGGGTCTCTCCGCCATGTATCAGGGGTGAAGAAACATCCTATAAAAACTGTGGGGCGTAGCTGTTTTATCGTAGATGGTGTAGCTTCATGTGATCGATTTGAAGCCTACGGGAATCTATGTGCCAAATGTCACCCCTTTCAACGCCAAGGGCGAGATAATGTACGACAAGCTCGGTGAGCTACTAGAGTTCTGGATAGACGGTGGAATATCAGGCGTTATAGCCAACGCCAGCACCGGGGAAGCGCCCTACCTGAGCAGGGATGAACGGGTCAAAGTCATTGAATACCTGATAGAGAAGGCTGACGGCAGGATCACCGTGTTCGCGGGCACGGGTGCCACCAGCACACAGCAGTCCATCGAGCTGACGAGGGACGCGTTGGCAGCCGGGGCCCAGACTGCCCTGGTCACGACCCCGTTCTTCTTCAAGCCAACGGGTGACGAGATCGCCCAGTACTTCATCGAGCTCATGGACGCCGTTGACATCCCCGTCATCCTCTACAACGTCCCCAAGTTCACCGGCTACAGCGTCTCCCCCAAAGTTGTTGCAATGCTAGCGGACGAGTGCAGCAACCTGATCGCCATCAAGGACAGCAGCAACAACCCCGGCAACATGGCAGATATCATCAGCCTCTGCGGCGACAAGATACACGCGTTGAGCGGTGCGGGCGACATGATCCTGCCCACCCTGATGCTAGGCGGGAAAGGCGCAATCGTGGCAATCGGGAACGTCGCGCCCAGGACGTGCGTCAACATCTACGATGCCTACCAGAAATCCGACGTAAAAACAGCCGGGGCCAACCAGCTCAGGGCCAGCTTCGTCAACAAGGTGGTTGTCAGGGATTATCCCCAGATACCCGCCATAAAAGCAGCTATCAACCAGATGGGGCTACCCGCGGGCCACCCACGAAAACCGTTGACCGCGCTACCCGAGGAGACTGCCAGGAAGATCAAGGAGACCCTTGGCCTATAGCCGCTTCACCATGGCCGTCTTGTCCTTGTAGAAGACCCTGTCAAGCTCAGTATAATCCATCTTTCTCCAAAAGCCCACAGCCTCGGGCTCTGAGTCTATCTGGAGCCAAAAAGCGCCCACGTTTCTTGCGAACTCCTCCACCAACGCGTAGAGGGCCCTGCCATACCCGTTGCCCCTTTCCTGCTCCTTTATGACTATGTGCTCGATGTACAATGTATCAGGGTGCAACGCATCCCTGTCCTTCATGAGAATGATCTCGGCGTACCCGTGTTCGTCCCCCACCACCCAGTGGGAGCCCTTGCCGTACTCCTCCTTGGGGCCGCGCAGCACCATCAAACCCTCGGGTGCATAGGATCTCATGTGTCTCTCGCTCGCCTTCATCAGGGGTCAACCGATGAGATACCTCAAAGGTGATATTAATCGTTTGAAAGACCTCATCGACACGCGGCCAACGAGAAACTGGACGCGCCGACCTTACCTGACCCTCTCCATGCGCCTCTCACGTCGGAGAAGACGCAGGAAACTCTTGAGCCTCGAATCCTCGCCGGGGTCCACCTTGAACATCTCCCCGTGGGGGCAGCCGGGGTCAACCAGTACGCGCCTGCCGTCCAGTACAAGGGGGTAGAACCTGCAACCCGTGGGGCGGTCCTCGTAGACCGTGCATTCGTCCTCACCCAGGAAAAAGCACCGTCCATCAACGTTGCTCAGTCGGATCTCGCCTCCGCCCTTCACCGTGAACTCCCTCACGTCGAAACCCAGCCCCTTGAGCCTGGCGATATCACCCCTTGATAGGGGCATCACGGTCTCCAGGCAGCACTCCACGCACCCAGCGCCGCGGCAATCAAACACAGAGCGCAACCCCCAGGCCAACTAGGCAGGACATAATAACTGATGGAAACAGGCCGGGTAATAAATCCCCTGCATGTCACCGCGAGGGGCCCCGGTGGTTAAGAATTTTTTTTCGCGTTATAGTAGGTTACCTACTATTCGTTTTCATGGACACTGACGGGAAAAAACCTGTTTGCACGCCACTTGACACAAGCATGCCCAAAAATATTTTGCGTCATACCCAGTGGCAGGAGCTCCCACCTTTTTTCTCCTTATGTCAGGTTACTTGATGCAAGAAAAAGGGGTTTAGACCCCGATGCATGGGGCCAGGTAATAGACGAGCCTGCCCGTGGGGATCTCGAAATCCATCTTTATGGGCATATCCGTGCTCAGCTCGATGGTCACCACTTCGCTGTTGGCCCCCGCCGCGTTGGCGATGTCCTGCAAGTAGCTCAGCGTGAAAGTGGCGTTGCTGTCCTCGTCCACCTTCAGCTCCAGCACGTCGTCGCTGTCCGCCAGCCACTCGCTGAAACTGCTTCCCATATCGCCCTCTGCGTTGATCTTCAGGAGGCCCTCCTCCATCTCCACCTTGACGTGCTCGGACACCAGGTTTGCGTCCCTGATGGCCATCCTAAGTGCGTCGCTGGTGATGCGGACCTTGCCCTTGAAGAATATCTTGGGCTGGGGTACCTCCTCGTCCAGTGGCTCCAGGATGGGCATCTCGAACCGCCTGTTGTGGCCGCCCCTCTTGCAGTGGATGACTAGGCGCGCCTTTTCCTCGTTAAGAACGATGCGAACCTGCTCGTCCCTATCGACCCTGTCCAGGAAACGCAGGAACTCCTTGATATTGATACTGAGCTTTGGCTCTCCCTCGCACTTGTACGAGTCGAAGAACTCGCTGGGCAGCTCAAAGTCCACCATAGCGACATGGCTGGGGTCCATGGCCAGCAATTTTATCTGGGCCTCGTTCATCGTGAACGTGCCCTCCTCAACTATGACGCTGAGGGCCTTCACGAGGCTCCTGAATGGATCTATCCTTGAAACTTCAACCTCAAACAATGTAATTTCCTCAATCGGATGCTGCTCTTTAAAGGGTTTGACTAGTTAAAAAATACTCGTCTAGCTGTAATCGCGCCAAGTATGGCTGCACTTTGTACACCTGAAGAACTGGGTCATGCTCTCGTCGATGCTCCTAGTCTGGACCATCCACCACTCGGCCTCCATGTTGTCACATTTCTCGCATTTAATCTTGGTCTTGGGCATGATGCTGAGCTTTTTCTCCTTTTTGCCGACAACCACGATCTTCTCGACGTTTTTATTGCTGTCACGGGAAACCTTCAAGGTATCTTCTAGGGGCTCTTCCCATTCACACTTGGGGCATACGTAACATTTCTTTATTGGGTCTGGCTGACAAAACGACCCGCAATCTGGACAAAACTTTACCATTTTATTGAACGCCCGTTCCTAATCCCGATTGAATGGGATTTAAACATTATGCACCAGATCTAGGTTCTCTGAGACCATCCGCGCCACTTTGAGCAAGTCTCTCCCGTCGTCCATTACCAAGTCAAGTATTCTTCCGGCGGTCGCCTCAGTGAGCCCATGGGACTCCACGACGCGGCCCCTCCACCTCGTCATGAAACGTGGATCGAAAACGTCCCCGCATCGCAGGTAGATAACGGGCAATCCCAGCTTCTCGTGGACCAGCTGGACCTCCAGACATGAACTTGGAAGAGTTTCCTCGTCCAGTAAGATGACCCTGACCTGCCCGTAGTGTTTTGATTCCTTGATAAGCCCGGAGACGCCATCAGTTAATCTATCGCGGGAGAAAATGCCGCTCATCACACCGTCCAGGGTCTTCCCGCCGCGAAAAACGACGCAGACCACAAGGAAAAGGTGGGCAAGCTCACGGACATGAATACCAAGGACCCTGATGTTTGGTTTGACGAAAGAAATGTTTAGCCTTTTCAGGGGTTATCCCTGAAAGGTCTTACTCGTTCAGCTCTGATAGGCTTTTCTCAAAGCCTTCGAGGAACTCGTCCAGCTTGCCGTCCGCGTTCTTTGCCGCCCTCTTCAGTGCGTCGAGCATCTTGTTGCCCCTTTTGAGGGTGATGAATAGCTTGCTCCTGTCCATGAGTGGGTGTGGCTTGCTGTATCCCGCTAACTCCACTTTGGCGTCAGCCAGCAGGCTGCTCTGGAGCAGGTTCAATAGCGTGTGGCTCTCGCCGCCGAACTCAAACTCGATGTGGCCCTTTTCTTGCTTTGTGATGTTTATCTTCATACCAGTTTCTCCTTCCCGTAAGTGTTGGCCGTCTTCCGCCTCTCCATGCGGCCGCAGTCTGGGCAGATGAGCTTCCCCTCCTTCTTCTCAAGGAGGCCGCCGCACCTGCTGCAGAACCCGTAGATCACGCCGTACTCGGAGCCCTTTAGCGAGGTCTGGTTCAGCCTGTTCTTTGTGTTGATGAGCTTGCCCTTGACGACATCGCCGCTCCTCACGGCCATATCGATGTTCTTCAGGTAGTCCCTGCTCAGGTCGCTGATGTGGATCACGCCGCTGGTGGTGGGGTGAATATGCTTCCCGTCAATGACGAAGATGTCTATCCTCGCGTCCCTGCGGGCCACCGAGCCCACCTGCGCGATGATGTCCATGCCCTCGTGGGGCACTATTATCATTGGAGTGGTCTTCTTTACAACGAGCTCACGTCGAGCCTTGTCAATAACGGTCGTACCGATGGTACTCGATCTGACATCCCCGTCCTTCTGGTACGTACCTGGGCCGTCACTGTATTCCTCGATGACGGCTAACTTTTCACCTGGAAAAGTACCCTGCTTCTCCGTTTTCTTTGCTTTTGGCATTTTATTATATTCCTTTACGTTAGCGTCCCCGGTTTTGCCCCCCGCGGACTGTTTGTTTTTGAGTGTGAATTGACCCTTCTGGGTCTTTGTCTAATCTGAACCCGTTTGTATTAAACTAAACGGTTGACTCCATGTAAGAGTCGCCCCACATGTCCTCCCATCTCCGCATCCCGAGAACCACCTCAAGCTCGTTCACGGTGAGCATGGGCCTGTCAATGCCGCTTATGCCGTCTATGGCTATCCTGGGACAGGCCGTGTTCACCAGTACCTCGGGCTCTGTGTAGTTGTTGATGTGCTCGGGCCTTATCTCGTCCATGAATAGAATAACTGGAATCTTTCCAGCCTCGGTGAGCTTGACTGCCAGTTCCTCTGCCTCCCCTAGCCTGCTTTGCCCTGGCTTGCTGGATACTAGGATCCCGAAGACCGTCGCCTCCTTGGAGACGGTGATGGCTGCCATCCTCCTCTTAGCAATGTCCATGAGATCGTCCTCCGTTATCCTGGAGACTTCCCCGTTGTATGGGTTGGCAACGATCACGGGCTTGCCCGTGCTCATGACTATGCCGGTTGGGTGGAACTTTCCTCCTCCCACGTAAAGGTACGCGTCAACCTCGCCCTTGACGGCGATCACGGTCCCGTAACTACATCCAAGGATCTGCCCGTCCAGCGGAGTTACTCCTATCCCGCCCCCGATCAATCCCTCGACACCCTTCTCCGCCAGTTTCTCCTTGATCTCATCTATCTGATGGATATGCTGAACGGTCGTGGTTAGCCCGATCCTTTTGTAGCCTTCCAGTTCCGGCAAGATGGCTTCCACCAGCTGATCCACGTCCACGTCAATGCTGGCGTGGATGTATAGGACGGGGACATCTAGGTCCGCGACGTACTGGGTGTGACCGTAGTGGACAATGAGATCAACGTTTAGCATCTTTGCTTGAGAGATGTCTATATCGCAGGCCCCGTAACACGAGTCGCCAGAGAGGAATACGCTGGCCCCAGTGGCCTTGTTAATCGCTGAAACCATCTGGACAGCGAACGGCCTCATCCCGTCGGGTAACTGGAGCAGGACCCGCGATGCGCCCAACTCTGATACCTTTGATATTACCCTTTCAAGCTCAAGATCGTACAATTTGGTCACATCGAGATAATGGATAGTTGATTAAAATGGTTCCCGTTTAAAATGGGATGATTAGAGCTCTTTGACGACGATGCGGCACTTTGTGGGGAACTTTGCGCTTGCCCTCTTCAGTGCTTCCTTGGCGTCCACGATGCCCTCTTTGTTTACCTCAGCGATGATGATTGGCTGAAGCTTGGCGATCCTCGCCGCTACATAGGCTGGCTTGCCCCATGCCATCTTCATTCCCTCCTGGAAACGGTCGGCCTGGGCGACGTTTACCCTCTTCTTTTCCCTGATAACCTGGTGTGGGTACGGGATTATCTTTAACATAAAGTTATCCCTGCCCTGGTTCTTCTCAAGAACCCTGTTGGCCGCGATACGGGCTGCCTCTAGCGCGTTGTGGCGGATCTGTACGTACTTGATGTTGATCAGCTCTACCCTGTGGGTGAACTCCCTGCTGGTGTTGCCCATGGTGAACTTAACGATCTTTGACCCGGGAATGCCGCCCATGTACTTTTTTCGAGTGTAGGCGTGATTCTTCTTGTACTTGTAGTCAGAGGCTTTCATCGTTATTCCATCTCCTAACCCGAAAGGATTCTTAAAAAGATACTGCATGATGAACCGAGAAACGGGTATTAACGCCGGCTCGGCAGCACTACAAAGGTCGGGTGAAGATGTAGTATTTCTGGTCCTCGCTGAGCTCCTTGATGACCCTGCGTGCGATCAACTTGACAGGATCGGGTAGATTTGCCCTCTCCTTTAGGTCGGTGAAACTCTCGAAAGGGAAACGCTCCCTCAGATCGAGGATCTGGAACATGAGCCGCTTGCCGATGCCCGGTATGAGCTCAAGGCTGTGCATCCTCGTGGTCAGGCTCTGGCTATCGTTTATGAAACCGATGAACCTGCCCTCGTTGTTCTTGACCACCAGCTCGACGGCTGCCTGCAACTCGTCCCTGCCCGCCGAGTACAGCTCCTCGTAGCGTATCCTCCCAAGGATGTGGCCTACCTTTGCCCTGTCTCCCTTGCCGACGAATATCCTGTCCCTGATAGTGTACTCCACGCCTGGGAGGGGGGATGCTTCAAGCAATGTAAAGTACTCCTCGCCCAGCAGCTGGACGACGCCTGATGTGCTGTGGCTTGTACGGGGAGCCCCAGGTCTGCCGTGTGGAAGAAACTCCAGAACGTAGGCGTATTCCTCATACTTTTTAGGCTCTCTGTACAATCTGCTCACCTTGAAAGGTATCTAAGGTAGTTATTCTTCTACCCGGTATTTGTCAATTATCCCTAAAATCTTGTTCATCGTGTCTTCAGCGATGATGCGCTGTCGTCCGAGGAACGTCCTGATCTCCGGCACGCTCGCCGGCATCGCATTGGCTATCTGGACCGCCAGTCCCCTGTCGATGTCTGCCTCCTTCATGAGTTCCACGACAATCTCCTTGGCTGACTCGCTGTCTAGCTTCGCGAACCGGATGGTGTACTCCAGTACCCTGCGCTGAAGGGGGTCAAGCTCCTCGGCCTTGTCCATTAGGAGCTTGCGGGCCT
The DNA here is from genome assembly GCA_964383685.1 of uncultured Candidatus Bathyarchaeia archaeon. GTDB lineage: Archaea > Thermoproteota > Bathyarchaeia > TCS64 > TCS64 > RBG-16-57-9. The sequence goes on from CAYLJH010000050.1 coordinate 8,212, forward strand.
CGGCTATCGTGATCTCCTTCTTCTCAGATACTGACATTTCTACCCATCCTGGTGCTTTCTGATGTGTTCAGCTGTCGTGATGATGGTCTTGACCGTCTTGCGCTGGGGGATCTCCATGATGTATGCCTTTCCCCTCTTGCCGACGATGTTAGCGACCTTGCCCTGGAACCTCTTGTGAGGCATAGCCTTGTGGACTCCTGAATCGATGTTGATGACGACCTTCTCGCCGGTCTCGTACTTTGTCAGCAGCCTGCTTAGTGGGATTCTTCCCTTTTCTCTTACCCTCTTCCTCAGGGCGCTGCGGCTTTTTCTTCGTGTTCCGTGACTTTTTGCCATTTTTATTTTTCTCCTTTACATCTTGAAGGGCATCTGACGCCGCATCCTTCGGCTGCCCTTCATCTGCTTTAGCATTTTCCTCATATTATTATACTGTTTTATAAGTTCTCTTACTTCTCGCTCGTTTGTGCCGCTTCCGCGGGCCACACGCTGTATCCTGCTCCGGTTTAGCGTCTTCGGTTCATCCTTTTCCTTCTGGGTCATGCTCTGGATGATTACTTTGAACCTTTCCAGCTTGCCCTCTGCGCCTTCCATCTCTTCTTTGGGCAGCTTGTAGCTCACTCCTGGGATCATGCCAAGAACTTTCTGGAGGGGGCCCATGCTCTGCATGGCCTCGAACTGGTTGTACATGTCTTGGATGCTGAACTTGCCGCTCATCATGGCCATGACATCTTTCTCGGTTGTAGGGCTCTCGGCCTCCTTGACCTTGGCTATTAGCCCCTCGATGTCCCCCATGCCGAGAAGTCGGCCGATGAACCTGCTTGGCACGAATGCCTCAAGGTCGTCCACCTTTTCCCCGGTCCCTATGAATTTTATTGGCGCTCCCGTTGCGGCTACCCCGCTGAGGGCTCCTCCGCCCCTGGCGGTGCCGTCCAGCTTGCTTACTATGATGCTGCCGATCTCGGTGGCGTCCTTGAACGCCGACGCCTGGGCCGTCGCCTGCTGGCCGATGGTCCCGTCGAGGACCAGTATAACCTCGTGGGGGTTGACGGCTGTCTCTATCTGCTGCATCTCCTTGATGAGGGCGGTCTCCTCCTTGTGGCGGCCGCTGGTGTCAAGGATGACGACCTCGGTGTCCTTGAAATGCTCCACGCCGCGCCTGCTGAGGGCGACGGGGTCCTTCGTGTCGGGTTCACCATAGAACGGGACGTTGATGGATTCCGCCAGCTGTTTGAGTTGGCTGTAGGCTCCCGGCCTGAAAGTGTCGGCGCATATTACTCCTACCTTGAGGCCCCTTTTCTGAAAGTACCGCGCCAGCTTTGAGCTGTGGGTGGTCTTTCCGCTTCCCTGGATGCCGATGAGCATGAGAACGTTCTGTTTGCCGGGTACTATCTTTAGCTCCTGGGGTTTCTCACCCACGAAGTGGACGAGCTCGTCGTTGATTACCTTGATGATGTGCTCCCTGCGGCTGATGCCGGGGGGGAGTTTCAGGTCCAGGGCGTTTTTCTGGATGTTCTGGCTTAGCTCCATTACCAAGGAGACGTTGACGTCTGCCTGGAGCAATGCCCTCTGGAAGTCCTTTACAAGCTCCTTTACAGTGGCCTCGTCTACCACCGGCGCCTTGATTATCTTCTGTATGGCGTTGTACAGGTTGCTTCCGAGTTTGTCTAGTACCATCTTGCTCACTGGTTTGGTGTGTTTAATCAGAGGCTATGCTTAATAAACGTCAGGCTGTGTGCGGGGCTTGCATCAGGTAACCTGTAATATGGAGAATTTGGCTCCGACCACTGGTATTAACGCAAAAATTTTTTTTTGGTACTGTTTTGTATCAAGTAACCTGACATAAGGCGATTTTCTCTCCCGTCAAGAGGCGTCCATGAAAACGAATAGTAGGTAACCTACTATAACGCGAAAAAAAAATACGCGAAAAAAAAATTACGCCGAGTTTTGTACTGTACCCGTTCACCGGGGCATCGATCTTCTGGTCAAGCCTTCCTGGTGTGTGGGTGGGGTGATACATGGCCAGTTCGCGCCTCGATACATCAGGTGGATCGGTGTGGCGTCAGGAAAGTTAGTATAAATATCCATGGCCCTACTACTTCTCCGTGAACTTTCAAAGCCCGACCAAAAACGATATTCGGTCAATTTTTTCCCCGAGGGCTAACCTCCTTGTCAGGGCCACCGATAAGAGCTATGAGTTAATCGCGATTGATGTCAGAAAGGGGGTCCTCACGCTGGAAAAAGAATCCATGGGGATAGAGGAGTTGCCTCTTCCGGCTAGGCAGGGCAGGGAGAACGAGGGCCACCGGTTGTTGAGGGCAAACGCCGCCAGGGCCCTTGGTGAGATGGGCGAGTCAGGTATTAGTCATGGGGGGTTGGATGACAGCGATGTGTTTGCGAAGACACTGATGATCCGGGTCGAGTGCGGCCACACTGATGGGGTTAGCCTGTACCAGACCCTTTGGCATGTATCCGAGTTCTGGGTTGTACAGTTTCCCAAGGATCAGGTCTCGGATGTGTACAAGTTTAAGATTGACCACAGGCGAATTCTTGAACTGCAACTGGAGATCCGGGCGAATATGCCAAAAGCCATCATCGACAAGTGGATCGATGATTAGGTTAACGGGCGTGCGAGAAACAAGCGATTCCATTCCTGAAATGAGTGGATATCGTTGGAATCTATGGCTGTCAGGGGAGGCTGTCCAGTTGACCGTTGTTGGGTCTGGGGTTAGGCCCCTTACGCTGCCTCTATCTTGACGCTGGCCCACTCGCCGGGCTTCATGTAGTCGTAGCCCCTGGCCTTGACCCTGTAGACCACGAGTGTTGGGTCGTCGGGTCCCTTCCATAGCTTGCTGAAGTAATCGAACTGTCTGTACAGAGCTGAAATGGTCTCCGCAGCCGTCTCCCTGACGGCTTCCCCGTCGAGCCTGATGTACCCGTTGTTGGGGCCCTCCTTCCACTGTAGTATGATCTCCACCCATGGGTTGGACTCCAGCTGTCTCACCTTTTCAGCGCCTGAGCCGGTGGCGAAGTAGAACGAGGAATCGTGCCGGACGAGGGTCATGGGCCTGAGCCTCGGTTTGTCACCTTCCACCGTAGCCACGACTACGTGGCTCAGGGTCCCGAACTTGTCAATAACTTCCGTCAGGATATCCATGGTTGATCCGCGGGCCAGTGATTTTAGAGTTTATGGGTAAATCCATATACTTCCATTTCCATGAACACTGCGTCCGTCGAGGTGTCCTGTTGGAGTTCAACGATGTGGAGAAGGCTTTCCTGAGGGTCCTTTGCAGCTCGGGCCATGCCCAGATGGGCCAGGATAGCATCCGGGACAGGCTGGTCAAGGATGATATCATCA
>CAYLJH010000051.1:0-11402 GCA_964383685.1 uncultured Candidatus Bathyarchaeia archaeon
GCTCATCTGGCTGCCACCGATCTCGGTACTGTGGATGCTGCACGTAATCAATACAACGGTCTTGCCCATCTCAATCAGCCGGGAGGCGTCCTCCTCGCTCAGATCAGCGGGGTCGCTGAGCCTGAGCTGTATCGCCCTCAGCTCGTCGATCTTCGCGTGGTTGTCCTCCGATGTGATGGTGGCCAGGATGAACGGGTTGCCCTCGGTGGTCTCACCCAGGTTTTCTACAACTATCCTGGGCGAGGCCACACCCAGCTTTGTAAAATACTCGACAATCTCGGGCCAGTCGGCAATCTTCCTGTCCGTCCCTACCTTGAAGCCGAGGAAGTCCTCCGGTGATTGAATCCCATTTGAGCTCATACCTTGAAGGAAGCTTTTCAGGTAGTTAAGCTTAGACGAATAAAGCTAAGAGCCGTAAAGGTATTGGTTAGGAAATGGACGCTGAGGAAGGGAACCAGGTCGGGCCGGACGAGGAAAAGGAGGACGCCGAGACACCTGAGCCGGTGCCCCAGTCCGATAACGATTTCATGGCGGGCGCAATGATGGCAAACGGCATCGTGTTCGTATGGATGCAGGCGTTGAGTGTCTTCAGGGAGACAGTCAGCCAGTTACCGCCGCGTTTCCTCGTCGATGTTAGTTACATCATCTATATGCTTGCGGGTTATTTCTCATCCAGGCAGGTCATCAAGAGGGCCAAGGGGGATTACCTGAAGGCTGGCTTGAAGACCGCAGCTTATAGCTCAATCATGGGGTTGCTGATACTCAGCTCTATGAACAACCAGCAGACAGTTGGCCTGGCCATCACTTTGGGCATATGCTACTTCGCCGGGAGTATCCTTGGGAGCTACATGGAGACAAAGGACAGGCTGAAACGGCTTCGCGTCGAGGCAAGTTCTTAAATTCTCTATAAACTAACCATTCCTGACCCTGTGAGCCACATGTTTTGGGACGAAGAATTATCACCCGAGGAAGAAGACGAGATCATCGAGTGGACAGCGAGAGAGCTTTACAAGTACGGCATGGAGACAGCGGCCATCCTCTTCCTTGAGAGCTACAAGCCAATGAGCAGGATCGGGACCAGCATGGGCACCGTTTTCTTCGCTCCCTTGATGCCCATTTTTGGCGATAACATGGCAATCAAAAGCCAAAAAGTGCTCAAGCTTTTCAAGGAGGACAAGAACGTGGAGAAGCTCATCGTGCGCCTTGAGGAGATCGCCTCAAAGGGGCTCGACCCGAAAAGCGATGACGAAAAGGAAAAGGAGCCTGAAAGTGATGCAAAGAAGAAAAAGGGTTGGAGAAAATACATCCCTTTCCTCTAGCCTCAAGTTCATATTATAACAATTATCTTCTTAATATTCAATGAAATGCAAATGTGATATTAGTCAAATATTATGTCACACATCTTGGTATCGATGTTATAACTATATTTAAAATCTTTAAAAAAATGCAATAAATACCTATTTTACTGCCTTATTTGAAAAAAGTATTATATATACAGAAACATGATTAAAATTAAGTCAACATTCACGTGAGCCTAAGGGACTTCATTTAACCATGAATTACTTTACGCGGCTCGGTGGATTAGGCTAACAAACGGAAGGAAAACAATGGCAATTATAATAGAAGGACGACTGATGACTTTCGTGATAATGATGGTTACCTTCGGGGTAATGTATTATTATATGTCGATAAGTAAAAAGAATGACTTCAAAATTAGAACACTGCCAGCCATGCTAGCCATTCCGGAAGCCGTAGGCCGAGCCGCAGAAATGGGCAAACCGGTCTTTTGGACTCCAGGAATAGGCGGCGGTCTAAACGATGCGACGCAGGGACCTCAGATCCTTGCCAGCATCAGCATCCTCCAGTACCTGACTGAGGAGTGTGTCAAAGCAGGCGTAAGGCTAGATGCCTTCTGCCCGCTACCCGACGCGCTTCCACTGGTAGAGGAGACGATGAGGACAGCGTATCTGTCACAGGGTAAACCAGAAGAGTTTGACCCCGAGTCAATCACATTCATCTCTGGCCAGTCCGCTTACCTGAGCGGGGTACTGGGATATTTCCAGAGAGAGCGTCCAGCCTCAAACATACTGATGGGCGGATTCTATTACGAGTCCGTCGTTATCGGTGAGGCGGGTAACGCTATCGAAGCAATGCAGATTGGCGGTACAAACAACACCCACCAGATGCCGTTCCTCGTCGCCACATGTGACTACATGCTATTGGCTGAAGAGTTGTTCGCGGCAGGTGCCTCTGTTAGCGGAGATCCTGAAATGGTAGGATCAATCAAGGGAGAAGACATGATCAAGTTGCTACTCGTAGCAATGACGACTGTTGGCTTCTTACTTGGCGCTGCAGGTATCACGGTCATTGCCGACCTATTGGGGGTATAATGAGAAATGTCACAAGTACTAAAACGTGAAGTTGTTTACGCTTTTACAGGACTAGTAACTGTACTCATGTTCGTTGAGTACTTTTTCTTTACAGAAACTTGGATTCTCGCAGAGACGCTAAGGACCTGGGCTGTAATCGTGTACAACATTTCACTTGGACTTGGAGCTATCCAGCTCCTTAGACAGCACACTCTCAACCTACAGAGAAAAAGAGACAACTATGGTTACAGCGCAATTGTGCTGGCCTTTTTCGCGTTAATGTTCCTGACAGGAATGGCAGGATATCTCGCGACGGGGCAGCAGACTGACAATGGAATCTACAACTGGCTCTTTATCAATGTATATACTTCACTAGCGGCAACACTGTATCCGATCACAGGATTCTATATCTTTTCAGCAGCATACCGAGCCTTCAGGGCGAGGAACATCGATGCAGCACTCATGCTCATCGCGGGCTGCTTCGTCATCCTGAGCAATGCTCCGGTTGGTGAGGCAATCTGGCCAGGATTCGCAACTATAGGCGAGTGGTTCAAGTTCACGGGACAAATCCCAGGGATGAGGACCTTTGCCATGGTAGGCGCGCTTGGAATGATCGCCTATGGCTTCAGGGCGCTGCTTGGTAAGGAGCGAGGATTCTACGCAGGAGGCGGAGACGAATGAGTATCACAGAGCGAATAGCAAACTTGGACAGGAGAGTCTTTTACTGGATTCTCTTCGTCGCGCTGATGGTTCCATTCCTGAGCCCAATCGGATTCCCGCTGAGCATCGCACCAAACACCCAGGACCTCTATGATGGAGTTACTGGTGATAGCGTTGCTCCAGGCGATATCTGGATCATCAACTTTGGCTACGGCGTCAGCGCTTGGCCCGAGTGTGCCCCAGGGGTAACTGTTGTAACGAAGGCTCTGTTCAGAGAGGACGCCAGGATTATTTTCATGGGTCCTCACTACGACGTTGAGCTTACGATGGACAAGTTGATGGAGGATGCAGGTGCAGACTTTGCGGGTAAGGTATATGGGGAGGACTATGTCTTCCTCGGGTACATCACCGGCGGAGAGGCAGCGATCACGCAGCTAGCAGGCGACATGAGAAGTGTTTATCCACAGGATCACTACGGCACTGATTTGGATGATATTCCGATGATGGCCGACACGAACCAGTGGCAGGACATTGCAGGTGTTCTTTCATCAGATACTGGCGATTGGGGATCTTATTTCCTACGCCAGTGGCAGGTGCCACATGATGTTCCATTAGCACAGATCGGTATCTCCATGCTCGGCTCAACCGGTATTCCATACTGGTTGGCGGGTAACTACTTCGGCATGAGCGTCGGCTCTAGGGGCGGCGCTGAGCTTGAGTTGATAATCGGTGAGCTAGGAGAGGCGACAACAGCGATGGACAGCATTAGCGTAAGCCACTTGATGATAGTCTTAGCCGTCATAATGGCAAACATTGGAGTAATAACAAACCGTGGGAGGGAAAGCTAAATGGCATATCCAACAGCAATGTGGGACGTAGTCGGTCTCTGGACCGGATGGGTCTTGATGCTGACCATATACAGCTACCCACTGTACAAGGAAAACCCAGTCTATAGGTTCTCGGAGCACATGTTCATCGCCATATTCTTGGCGATCAACGTTGTTACCAACATTAACTACGTTGTGAGGGTAGCCGTGACACCTTTACTGGAAGGAGAAATCCTGATGATTGTACCCATAATACTTGGTCTCATGATCTACGCGATGCTGATACCCGAGTATCGATGGGTGAGCAGGTATCCGATAGCCCTACTGGTAGGCGCAGGCTTCGGCCTCGGCATCAGAGGAACCATCGGACCCAACATCCAGGACGCGATAGCCAGTACAATCACCGCCCCAACTGAGGGCGGCGCACTGGCCTGGTTCAACTTCCTGTACATAGCGGTAGGTTTGGTCTGCAGCATGATGTATTTCTTGTTGACCATGGAGCACACAGGAGCCCTAAAGACACCGACCAGGATTGGACGACTGTTCATCATGGTTGGACTAGGGGCCTATTTCGGCAACACTGTGTTGTTCAGGTTCACAATGCTTACAGGCAGAGCAAAGTTCTTCCTAGAAGTCCTTAAACTGATTCCGATGTAAACAACATCCCTTTTTCTTTTATTTTTTATAACATAACTTAAGACAGCGGTAGCCAGGTTTAATTCATGGAGCCCGGTCTGCTCGACTCGTTTCTTGAGGAATCACTCCTCGTACCTAAATCCAAGCTTGAGGCGTTTCTAGCCCCCTACCTGGGGCTCAGACCCGCAAGCCAGGTCACTATACCCGCCGAGCTACCGTACGGCACAGAGATGGGTCAACGCATCGATGCGGCGGTGAAGCCACACATGGCCAAGCTCCAGGCCATCGCCGACCCGAGGGAAAGGGCGGCCGCGGTCCAGTCGATAAAAAAGATGCTTGAGGACATCTTCGAGGAGGTAGTGGAGGAATCCGACGAGTACAAGTCGTATTACCGTTGGTCCGAGGAGCTGGGTCTCCGTAACAACCAGATCAAGGTCAGGCCCACCGTCCACGAGCTGTACATTTTCAAGGAGAAGAGCACAGGCGGGCGAATCAGGAAACTCATGGCGGACAGGGGCAAGATACGCAAAAAGACCCAGCGAAGACCAGGGCCCAACGTTGACCCCATCAGGTTCGCGTACCCCGAGGAGTACAACGAGAAATGGCTCCTCAGGAACGGAGAGGTCCTGGGCTACCCCGAGTGCTGCGTGAGGAGCTACGCCAGGGACAGGATCAACGGCGTCAACGTGGAGACCAGGGCCTCCCGGCAGCTAGTTGAAACCCTCAAGGAGAAAGAGGTGGACACCCACGTCTACTTCACGGGCTTCTTTTTCCCGTGCAGCACTCACTGCGAGAACGCGCTATCAAGGGGGCACGAGTGGGCTGACTCCTTCTCAGGTCTCGACCCAAGGCTAACGGGGCTCTACGAGAGCGTCCTGCTGATGAACACAGAGCTCGTGCTGCGCCAGCCCGAGCTGATCCAGAAGTACCTGAGCCAGTTCAAGAAGGGCTAGGGGTTGGGGTAAGGCGGCGGGTAATCCCCTTTCGCCACCTCGATGCGGTCCACCTTGAACACAACGGGCCTCTCGGAGTCCGGGCAGCTATAGTACAGAATCTTGTCCATATAATCCCATGGCTCTGTGACATCCCTCATCATGGCGCTTGTCAGGGGCAGGATCGCGCTCAGCGCCGCTAGGCAGACGGCGTCCGTCTCTTTCATCACCAGCTGGCCGGGGTTCCCCACCACCGTCATCTTGTCACCCACCTTGTACATCTTGCATGGCCCTGAAACATGGGTGGGACCGCCGTCCACGCTCTTTGGCTTTCCAACATCAACAACTGTGTAAACTACCTTGAACATGGATCAAACTGTGTCCTGAACCGTTATAGGCTTTACAGGTGCGTTGATCAAGGGGTTTAAAATCGGCCCAGCATCATCTGGGAGCCAGAGATGCAGCACCACCTTGTCCTAACCGAGCAGTGTAACAAGCAGTGCACCTACTGCGGGGGAACGCGCCACATCGAGTTCTTCAGGCAGGACCCCGAGCCGGTGATCGGGTTCTACGGCTGCGAGATTATCCCATGACAACGATAAATATGTCCGAGCCCAAGGGTAGTTGTCTCCATTGGATAAATCATATTTGACAAAGATCAGGGAGCTTTTCCCCCTGGACACCGGGTCCACGGCCCTCCAGAAGCTTTCAACCCTCTCCCCCTCGACCAGGCTCTACAGCGTTGACACCGTCTCGTCCAGCCTCATAGGCGAGGAACTTGGCGATTGCTACATCATTGACACGCCTGATGGCCAGAGGATCGCGTCCCAGCCCCACCTGGTGGGCAAGGATCTTGACGTTCTATCCCTCCAGGCGGCCCACGAGTTCAAGGCTGCCCTCAAGGAACTTGACATGATAACCGAGTCCACCGGGATACTCCACATCCTGAGGGGGAGCGCGGGGTATATGGTGCACGAGGTGTTACCGGGCCTGCCGTTGGTCCGCGTCAGGACCGAGTACAGGGACGACGGTTACAGGGCCCACAGCGATGACTCAAGGCGCATTGAGGTGACTTACTCCGACTATGATGGAGGGGAGCTTGACACGTTGATAATTCCTGACACATACGCCACCGGCAGGTCGGTGGAGGCAGCTCTCAAGTATATGACGGAAAGAGGGGGGAAGCCGGGGACCATAATCATCTACGGTTTCATTGCAATCCCCAGCATGAGACGCCTGAACGCCCTATGCAAAGCTATGGGGGCCCGTCTGGTAACCTTCGCGATATGCGATATCACCCAGCTCGCCGCCAACAACTACGACATGACCCTCTTCGGGATCGACGAGCATCACCACTCCGCGACAGGAGAGTTGAGGCTGTTGGGCTCAATCGTCGGGGAGGAGACCCTGCGTGAGATGTCCGAGAACTTCATACCCGGCCTTGACCAGCCAGGTGACTGGAGTGAACGTCATGTGAAGCTGTTCGACGGGTACTGCGAGGAACCCGGCGATATCAGGGGGCACCTCTCAAAGTCCATGGCTTTCATCGAGTCCCTGGACAGGGTGAATAGTGAGCAGGACTGGTACAACGACGCCATTAAACAACTGACCAGAACCGAGCTGGAGAGCCTACGCTCGACACTTTCAAGGTACTAGGCTAGCCTGTAATCCCTCAGGTGAATGTAATCCATGGTCTTGTAGCTGAAGTCATCACCGCACCTATCGCAGCTATGCACCATCTCTGGCTTGTTGAATTTAGTATCGCAGGTCTCGCACTCGAATGAGTTTCCGAGTACAAAGTACCCATCGCTGTCCATGCTTATTGGCGAGTCCAGCTCCATGGTGAGCTCTACCTTGCAGTTTGGGCAGACAAGGCCAGTCTCGGCCACGAACGCCCGCCTGTCCCCTGTGAAGCCGCAGAAGGGGTGGCTCAGGAACTTGACGCGCACGAATTTCTTGCCCTTGCAGCTTGGGCAGATGTAGTTGCTCCTGTCAGCCGCTGTCACCGCCGTCTCGCATACCGGGCAAACCACGACCCGCCTGTCATCAATTTCCTTGATTATGCCCTTCTCCGCAAGTGTCCTGAGAATCAACGATGTGACCTCCATCCCTCGCGTCTCCGAGAACCTCCTCATCCCGGTGTAATGGAGGCTACCCTTCCCTGTTTCCAGCCTTATCTCTGAAACGTCGTTACTCTCTATCTCTTGGAGCGCCTCTTTCTCAAGGACGCTGAGCTCAGCTGCCAGTGAACTAGCTCCTGTCTTCCCCTTGAGCTGTCTCCTAACTGAGTCTATGAACTCGTTTGTATGAATCTCGCTCTCGATGGTATAGTCATGAACTTCCGTCCTGGACTGAGCCTCGTTTCCCTTTCCCCTCAGGAATATCACGGGCACTGTCTTGCCCATCCCCCTGATCTCCTCAAGGAACTCCACACCTGTTTTATCCGGTAGTCTGAAGCCAAGAAAAACAAGGTCGTAATTTCTTCCCTTGACCTTTTTCAGGCCGATCTCCGCTGTCGCGGCGGTATCAAATCTGATATCCGTGTTGATCCTGGTCTTCAACACCCGCCTTAGCATCAGCTGATCCTCGGTGTTTTCCTCGATATAGAGCACGGACAACTTGTCGTAGGGGACAATTCCTCTCACGCCACTGTTATCGAGGTCCTGGAGAATATCACTGGGTATCGTCTTAGTGCACCACGGATAGTATACCGGAAGCTTTCCTGTCTTATAATAAAACGGAACCCAGAATAGGTATCTTTGATAGAAAATCTATATCCATAAACGGTCCTCTATGATCATCATGGAGTCAAGACTTTTCAAACTCACTCGCCCAGAGGTCGAGGAGTACCTCAAGGAAAACGATACGGTCCTCGTGCCATTAGGTTCAACCGAGCAGCACGGCAAGCACATGGCGGTGGACACCGACGCCTTCACGGCCCAGAAGATATCACTCAGGGTCGCCAAGAAGACCGGGGTGCTTGTGGCACCCTTAATCAGCTACGGCTACTCGCCCCACCACATGAACTTCGCGGGCTCGGTGACCCTCTCGTTCAGGACGCTGGTCAACGTATTGAAGGAAGTTTGTGGGAGCCTCCTCCACCACGGCTTCAAGAAGATAGTCATCATGAACGCCCACGGCGGGAACACCAACTCCATCAGGCTGGCCCTCAAGGAGATCGAGATGGAGACCGGCGTTAGGGTGTACAGCGTCATGGTGTACCCGTCAAAGACCGGCTTCGGGGCAGAGGGGACCAAGGTGCTGACCCAGGAGGGAGGGGGTCACGCCTGCGAGTCCGAGACAAGCGTGGGCCTTGAGCTGGGCCACAGGATACTCATGGACAAGGCCGAGAAGTGGAAGCCCGAGCACCGTAGCATCCCCGACAGCGACAGGGGCAAGGTGAACGCAGCTTACATGTTCGACGAGTACACCAGCATCGGCAACCTGGGGGACCCTACCATCGCCACCAAGGAGAAGGGCAAGGTCCTGGTGGACTCGGTGGTTAAGGACCTGGCCGAGTTCATCGAGGACCTCAAGAAGAGATAAAACCTCTTTTCCCCACTAACCCAGTATGAACCGGGATTTTGGGGTCTTCATAAACCCCGAGCGGCCACGATATTCTTTGATCAGGGACGAGGTGTTGACCTCTGAGGGGCTTGGCTTTGACTCCGTCTGGCTGAGCGACCACATATTCGGCCTCGTGGGGAGCCCCGCAAACCCCTTCTACGAGTGCTGGACCACCATGTCAGCGCTGGCGACTGAGACCCAGCGGATAAGACTTGGCCAGCTTGTCATGTGCAACCCCTTCAGGCACCCGCCATTGGTGGCCAAGATGGGTGCCACGCTGGACTCCATCAGCGACGGGCGGCTTATCCTTGGACTGGGCACAGGCTGGGCCGAGGACGAGTTCAAGGCGTACGGCTACCCCTTCGAGAAGCCATCCACGCGCGTCAGGAGGGTATCAGAGGCGGCGCAGATAATCAGGAAGATGTGGACCGAGGAAAGAGCCAGCTTCAAGGGACGCCACTACGAGATCGATGGTGCATACTGTTCCCCGAAGCCTATACAGAAACCCCACCCGCCGATAATGATAGCCGGAAGCGGCGAGCAGCTGACGTTGAAGGCGGTGGCCAGACACGCTGATTGGAGCAACTTCGTCGCCTGGTTCGGGTCACCCGAGGCGTTCAGAGGCAAGGTGGACGTGCTGAACAATCATTGCGATGCGGTGGGAAGGGACACCGGGGAGATAACCAAGAGCTTCGCCGTCTACGTCCTCATCGGCGAGGACAGGGCGGAGGCCGAGGCAAAGGAGGCTTACTTCAACGAGACGATGGCGAAAAGGTGGGGGGCGGGTTTTGACCGGAAGGCCCCGTTAAGGGGCACGCCTGACGAAATAATCAATCAAATTGAGGAGTACAGTGACGCAGGCGTTGACTACTTCATCGTCAGGTTCATGGGAGGGGACTTCCATCGCGAGGCGAAGGTGTTCGCCAAGCGGGTTCTCCCCGAGGTGTAGCTACCCGCTTCTCTGGTAGTTGCTGAACTCGATTGCGATAGTGTCCTCGGGATGATCAGTGTTGAAAAAAAACCCTCAAAGTTAAGTAATCAATAGGTTCTCCGTTAATTATGGAGATTAGAGACGCTATCCCCTCCGACAATGACCAGTTGCTGGAGTTACAGAAAACGAGTCCAATGGGGCGTGCACTAATCGTTCAATTAGATGGAAGCCCGGACTATTTCAACCGGTCCCGCGGGTACAAGGACTGGCACGTGATTGTTGCCGAGGAGGAAGGCAAGATACTTGGTACCGCTTCGTATGCAGTCCAAGATAAGTTGTTAATGGGCGAAAAGGTCTCGATGGTATACGAGTACTCCTTCATGGTTCACCCTGATGCCAGAAGAAGGGGTATAGCTTCAATCCTCCAGAAGGAGATCGAGGAGAGGAACCAAGGCGCCGGCTATCTCCACCTGAACATCACCGAGGACAACGTGGTATCAGCCGCTTTTTTCACCAAGATGGGTTTCATTTCCACGCGTGGCTGTGCGATGTTCATGATGATGGCATACAAGGAGTTTGAGACAGACCCATACCGGATACGTCCAATGAAAGAAGGTGACATCCCCGTTGTCGTTGACCTGATGAACGAGACGTACAAGGGCTACGAGTTCTTCACCCCCTTCACCGAGGCTTCCTTCAGGGAGCATTACGGCCGTTTGCCCTTCTTCGATCTTGACGACATATACGTGTTCGAGCATGAAACCATCCGGGCTGTGGCCGGACTCTGGGATTATGACAAGGTAATGAGCATGACGATGCTGGGTTTCGACACGAAGCGGAACCTGATGCGACTTGTTGTCAACTTCCTAGGTCGCTTCACGGAGATGCCCCGGATGTCTGGGGTCGGTGAGAACATGTCACTCGGGTACATTACCCCACTTTGTTACGGTGACCCTGAATCTGCTAATCAGTTGATGTTACACATGCTAAACCTTGCCCGAGGTAAGGGAATTGGGCTAGTCAGTGCAATCCTGGACAGAGAAAGCCATGTGACTGAGATCCTCAAGGACATTAGGAACCTCGACGGTGGCTTTATGTGGCACATCAAACCCGTGTCAGGAAATCAAATCCCTGAACTTGAGGGTAAACAGCTGTACGTGGATGTTAAAGATATATAATAAAATAGAAAAAGTTAGGGGTTTACTGGAACAGGAACACTATGTGTACGTTCACTGATACGCTCAGGTCGCCGCTGATGATCTGGGTCGGAGCCCTGAACGAGGCGGAGCTGTCCATAGCTGCCTCTGCGTAGGCCACGTTTGTCCTCGCGGGGATGTAGCTGCTCTCTGTGACGCTCTGGATTCCACTGATGGTGAGCCCCAGGGTGTCCACGATCAGGTCGGTCTTGTCCGTAGCGTCGCCAAGTGCTAGGATGTAGGCAGTATTCTTGAGCTCCTGCAACTTTGCGTCGCTCAAGCCG
>CAYLJH010000052.1:0-9211 GCA_964383685.1 uncultured Candidatus Bathyarchaeia archaeon
CCATCCTCAACCCCACCGAGTACAGGGCGGCGCCCCACGTACTGGACATCCTCTCCCTGTCAGGGCTCGTGAGGTACGGGTACACCAACAACAGGGACACGGGCAGGAGGGTGCAGGGCGCCCAGCACTGGCTGGGAACCACCTCGTTACTGCCGCCGCCGGAGACCGAGAGGGAGAGATACCAGAAAAAATACGGCATAAGCATCAGGCAGTGGACAGAGGAGAACAGGGACGAGATAATCAGGCACCGCCTTGCCTACTCGTGGAAGAACCTGGGCCGGAAAGAGTGCGAGAGGCTCAGGAACCAGGTATCAAGGAGCATCACCCGGTCAAGGATAAAGAACGGCGGCGCCGTGGACCTGGAGACCCTGGACCAGGTGACCAAGTGGGGCTCAGACAGGCTCTACCCCGCCAGGGACCCTGGGAGGGCGCTTGATGTTACGGGAAAAGTGTTCAGGCTACTGGATGAGGGCGATATCAAGGGCGCCGCCATGGCGCTCCTCAGGGAGAAGGGCATGAGGATATCCAGGGCCACAAACATCATCGGCCTGTCTGACCAGGAGGGCCTCTGCATATACGACAACAGGGTCGGCCACGCGTTGCGGGGGCTCACCTACGACATGGAGAGGCTTGTAAAGATCCCGCCGGCCAGGAAGCGCCAGGGCGACCCAGGGGTCACCAGGATCGAGTGGGCCACGAACTACCAGCACCTTGTATGGATAATCGAGGTCATCAGGGACCACATGAACGAGGCGGGCTGCACCTACAGGGCCGCGGATGTGGAGATGGCCCTGTTCAAGATGGGAAAATAGCTGTAACCCATAAATACCGAGCCAGCCAAGACATATTCAGGGAAAAATGAGTCAACTCGTGTTCAAGCCCCGTGAGCTCCCAGCCATCCACATTAGGATAGGTTAGGCCGATGGGTGGGAGACTGAGCCTCAGGGACATATCAAAGGATTTTGACGGCTTCAAGATAACGGGTTTGACGCTCACAGTGGAGCCAGGGGAGTACCTCGTCGTGGTGGGCCCAACGGGGGCCGGCAAGACCCTGCTACTTGAGACCATCCAGGGCTTCCACAGCCTCGACGGCGGCGAGATATTACTCAACGAGGCGGATATAACGCAGCTGCCCCAGGGCCAGAGGAGGATCGCCTACGTGCCCCAGAACCCGTACTTCCCGCCCCAGAGCACGGTCAGGGAGATACTTGAGTACGGCGCGGACAGGTCGCCTTACGGCTCCGAGGAGAGGATGCTGGACGGAATCACCCACATGATGCGCCTCGGCGAGTACATGGACAGGCAGGTGGTCACGCTCAGCGGAGGGGAGAAGCGGAAGCTGGCGCTGGCGAAGGCACTCCTGCAGCAGCCGTTGATACTGTTGCTTGATGAGCCCTTCAACAACCTTGACACGGTGAGCAAGCACGTGCTCAGGGAGGAGCTGGCCACGATCCATAGATACCTGGACCTGACTGTGGTCCACGTGACCCATGACCAGACCGAGGCGCTGATCCTTGCGGACAGGATCGCGGTGGTCAGGGAGGGCTCAATGGTAACGGTTGGCACCGTGGAGGAGGTCTACGACGACCCCGTTGACGAGTACGCCGCCAGGTTCCTGGGCTACCAGAACATATACGAGGCATCGGGGATCGAGCACGGCAGGGCATACTCAAATGTAACGATCAGCGGCGTAACGCTCCGCATGAGCAAGACGCCGTCAGAGGGACAGACAAAGATAGCAGTCCACGGTAGCGAGGTCATAATCCAGAGGAAGAAACCCAAGAAAACGGGGGACAACCTGTTCAGGTCCAAAGTAACGAGGATCGTCACGACGGGCCCCACCGCCTACATCACCGTTGACATCGGGGTGCCGCTGGTCCTGACCATGGGCAGGCGTCTCTTCAAGGCCACCAAGCTCAGGGTGGGGAAGATGTTCTGGGTCCAGTTCAGCCCCAACGCCGTCAAGCCCATCAGGGCCTAGATAATTATAATCAAAGAAAACCTTAATCTATTTCAAACAAAGCAATCCATAATTTTATCATCACTTCACCATAACCGTAGGTATGGCTTCACAATATTCTATACCCGATGGATGGGTTCCTGTTACAGAGTGTCAAAACTGTGGATCGAATATCCACCGATCTCTAAGTGAAATCGAAAAATGTCCAAGATGTGGTAGTGATAAACTAAACCAACTAAAACCTGAGGGACAATATCTCTTATTAGGTAAGTGTCCCTATTGCGAAAAAGACCTATACGCTTATCGAAAAACTACGGATATTAATGCCTCCCATGTTCCCAAACTAGCAAAATCGATATTATCGTGTATCTATTGTCAGAAAATACTTGGTGTATCAGAAAAAGCACCAGTTCCATATCTGTGGAGCGTATTACGACCCATATCCTAATTTTATCCTCACCTCACCATGTCTGAGGCAAACTAACCGTACAAGATGGCGCATATTGTTTAGAGCTTGGACAGGGCGGCCTCGACCCTGTCCATGGCCTCCTCCATTATTCCCATGCTTGTACTGTACACTATCCTGATGTGGCCCTCGCCGCCCGGCCCGAAGTAGCTGAAGGGCTCACCGTGGCCGGGAACAACTGCTACCTTCGCCTCGTCCAAGATGTACTTTGTCGCCTCGACGCTGGTCATGCCATCGATCCTGGGGAAGATGACGTATGTTCCCTCTGGTTTGCGAACATCAACCCCTGGCATATCGCTCAGCCTCTCGTAGACATAGTCCCTGACTCCCTGGAGGTGGCCTACGAATCCCTGTGCCCAGTGCCACGCCTCGTCCAGGGCAGCCCTGCCTGCCTCCTGGCTCACGTTGTTGACGGGGTAGAAGTAGCCTGGTGCAGCTCCCCTGATCTTGGCCATCAGCTCGGGGTTCTGGGAGATGATGAAGCCTAGTTGTAGCCCCGCCATGGCGAATGTCTTGCTGAAACCGTAGAGGCTCAGGGTCCTGTCAGCCGCGCCCTCGATGCTGGCGGTGGCGATGTGCTCCCTGCCGTCGTACACGATGTCGCTCCATATCTCGTCGCTCATGATCCACAGATCATGGTCAACCGCAAGGTCCACCATTGCCCTGAGCTCGTCCCTCCTGAGCACCCTGCCGTATGGGTTATGGGGGTTGCAGATGCAGATCATCTTGGTTTTGGGCGTCACCAGCTCCTTGAGCCCCTCTAGGTCGAACTCCAATGTCTCCCAGCTCACCTTGCTCAGCACCCGCCTGCCCCCCGCGGCGTCGATGCCCTTCCCGAACAGGAAATCAACGGGGTCAAAGAGAATGACCTCGTCCCCCTTCTCCAGCAACGCCTTGCACGTGAGCATCATGCCCTGGGCGACGCCGCTCGTGGCGAACACCTCTTCCGGGGTGCTGCTGAAGCCCTTCCTGTTTGTGACATGCCTTGAGCACGCCTCCCTGAAAGCTGGGTTGCCGCCGTCGCCGCCGTAGCTGAACACGCCGTCCACGGCCATGTTGGCTATGGCACGTCTGATCTCCTGGGCTGCCCTGAAATCCGGGTCAGCCGCGGTCAACGGTATGACGTCCTTGGGGTACCTGCCCCACTGGTTGATGCTGTACTTGCGTAACAGGTCGAATCGTATCTGGTCGTCGCTGAAGAGGCTCATGGGTAAACCCTATACGAGCGGGGATTAGATATTTCCGCAATGGAGAGGCGCACCACAAAGCCGGAGTACGGTCCGTACATAGCTGAGGCACTGGGCAGGCTGGGCGAGGCGTCAACGGATGACCTCCTGACCGAGGTCTATGCCCTGATTGATGAAAGGCTCCACGCCGCAGACCGAGCGATCCTTGCCAACGGCGAGCCACGGTGGAGGAACCAGGCCCAGCACATGCTGGACGGCATGATTGATGATGGCTATATATTGGAGAAAAAGGGTTTGCTGAGCCTCAGCGGCTCTTAGCGGCCTCAATCCACCGCTCAATAACGTACATCGTAGGATTTCTTTTCGTGATCTCCTCGGACTCGTTTACCTCAACGAGCTTTTTCAGTAGCTCCTCGGGGTCAGATTCCGCTATGACCGCGATACTGGTGATGCCTGCCGCCTTGAGTAACTGCTGGTACTTGGGCCCTACGCCTGACAAATCGGCTATATCATCAATAACTGGCTCGGGCGCAGGCTCCTCCTCGGGCTCGGGGATCGCTTCTGGTTCGGGGTCTGGGATGGCTTCCTCCTCTGGTTCAGGTTCTGGAGTTGGTTCGGCCTCTGAAACGGGCTCTTCCACTGACTCGGGCTCTGGGTCAGGTACTGTGACGGGTTCAGGTGTAGGCTCTGCCTCATCTTCGGCAACCCAGTCAGCCTTCTTGATGACGGCTATCTCCTTTTTTGGTGTAGCCCTCTTGATCTCCTCTTCATCGGCCTTACCCTGCCTCCCCTGGAGCCAGTAGATCACGAGTGCAAGTATCACCGTGAACGCTGCTATGACTAGAAACGGGTTCATAGGCTAGTAGCGTGCACCACGGTTAATAAACGCACCAAGACCCAAAAACTGAATGATGGGAAATCTTTGAAACCCTTAAATGTGGATGGGGATAGTACCGGTGGGACAGAGTTTCCCGTGACTAGATATGGAGAGAGATAGACGTTGGGGCAACCTCCGCAGTACCAGGGCGAATTCGCCAGTTCTTTGAGTCAATCCCAGGGCAGACCACGCTAGCACTCAGTTTTAACGTCATCAGCCTCCTCGCAGGCGGCCTGATGGCGGTATTCACCCCCATGTTCAGCTCAAGCCCCTGGATTCTCGCCCTCTTCCCCCCGATACTGACGGTGCGGGGCGGCATCGGGGGGATATTCAGCGGAAACCTCGCCACAATGATGCACCTCGGCATGGTCAAGCCCAGAATCAGGGGGAACACTGAGCAGTACAGGGGCCTCATCAAATCAGTGCTCGTGATAACGGTTATGGACACCCTGATCCTTGGAGTGTTCAGCTTCATGGTGAACATCATTAACGGGTCCGCCCAGCTTGGCCAGTGGTTCCTCTTCATCAGCGTGCCAACGGTTGTCTGCACACTGGCGGTCTGCGTCAGCATCCCCATCACCAGCCTCATCGCTATCGAGACATTCAAGAGGGGCCTGGACCCGGACATCCTTGTCTATCCCATACTGGCATCGATAAACGATATCGTGGTCACCACGTTCTTCGTCGGCATCGTCTTCCTGATCCTCAGGGGCATGGGCTTTTTCCCAGTCCTCGGAGCCCTATTCTTTTCCATCGTATCAGTGGCGGGTTATCTGGCGGTCAAGTCCAGGGACGACCGTTTCTTCCGACAAACCATCAGGGAGGGGACGTTCGTGGTGGTCCTCAGCAGCGTCTTCGGCAGCGTCAACGGCGTACTCCTAAGCAACCTGGGCCCCAGCATCGCGGCGATGCCCGGACTGATGACGATGTACCCTGCCCTCACAAACGCCCTCGGCAACGTGGGGAGCATCATCGGATCCAAGACCACCACTGATATCGCCATGGGTTACGCCAAGAGCTTCAGCGAGGAGGTCAGGGAGTCTGGCAGGAGGATCGTTCAGGTGGAGGTGCCAGCAGCATTCATGCACGTGGCGTTTGGCGTGATTGCGTACATATTGTCGAGGGGGCAGGGTGCGTCACTGATGCCCCTCATAGTGGTGGCGCTATCAAGCAACCTGATGAGTTTCAGTATAATCACGGTATTCTCCCTGTGGAGCGCACACCTGGCGTTCGAGCGCGGCCTGAACCCGGACAACGTGGTGATACCCGCCATAACCAGCGTCTCGGACACAACGGCAACCCTGGCGATTACGCCGGCCATCATGGTCATGAGGCTCATTGGCTTGTAGTAGAAAAGGAACTTATGACCCAGACCTGCGCAGCCTACTCGGCCAGGTAACAGGTGGTCGTGGACTTTATTCCATTCAGCCCCCTAATACTGTTCATGACAAGGTCGTTCAGTGCATCGTAGCTAGGGCAGTCGATGATACAGTACGCGTCATATGGCCCGTAGATAAAGTGGGCATCACTCACCCCTTCGAAGGAGACGAGTTCTTCCACCATGTGTTTCTCCGCCATGGGGTCTGTCCTAATCAGTACAAGCGCCTTGATTCGCCCGTCATTATCTTCAGACATCTAACCAAGATTTCATCGTAGTGACCGCATTTAAATCTAGGTGGAAATCGTTTTTTCGTAACGTTCTTCCATATAATATGCGGAATCTTTCCCAAATTTCATGAAACCTCACCTACCTAGTGGCCGAGTTCAGCATAAAATACGGGGGCCAGAACGGTTATGTTGAACATTTCCGCAGGTTCGGATAACTCTTTAACCCCAATTACCAACTACTATCACCTTGTCAGAAGACAAACGCTGCATTCACTGTGATGCGCTGCTACCGGAACATGCCGTTTTTTGTCAGAGCTGTGGTTTCAAGGTGCAGGAATGGGCACAGGCCCAGAGCTTGAAAGAGGAACTTGAACAGCCTTCACTGGTGGCTGAGACAGTTAAGGCGTTCATGGCACTTGTCAGGAGGACCCCGCTTCAGATAGCTCCCAGCTCAACGGTGTTCCTTGAACGACAGCCGGGTTCCATGCTGGCCTATGCAGCGAGCGCAGTGGTCCTTCTGATAGGGGGACTGGGGATGTCTTACGGCGGAGAATGGCTCACGTACATTGGCTTGACGGTAGCCGGGTACGCAGTCCCCATGGTCGTGCTCGCCTATATCGTCCGCAGCGATGTCTACGAGAGGGAGCCAATAGTTATTGTGGCGTATTGTTTCGGTTGGGGCGCTTTCAGCGGAGTCCTTGCCGGTGTACTCAACACGATAATCACTGAGCCCTTCTTGGTCGCAGGCGGAGCCGGTCTAATCGAGGAGCCACTGAAGATATGGGGGGTCTACCAGATAGCCAAGAGCGCCAGGATGAGGAACGAGTTCAACGACCACTTGGATGGCATCATTTACGGTGCCGCAGCCGGGGCGGGCTTCGCTGGCCTTGAGAATTTTTGGTACATCAGCGAGATGGTACTCAACAACGCCTACCCCGCGCTTTTCGCCATAGTCATCAGGTCAATCACAGGGGTCATGCACATCAGCTGGAGCGCCATCGCTGGCAGGAGCCTAGGCGTGGCAAAAGCCACCAGGGGTGAGATCAGGCGGTCGGACATGCTCCCAGGGATCCTGGTCGCAGCGGGCATCCATTTCCTCTGGAACACACTGTCAACTGATATCGCATTTTTCCTCATCCTGCCCTTCACCCTGGGCGGCCTCAGGAACATGATCGCCGCCGCCGTCGAGGACGAGAAACGGTGGGGCTTTGAGTTCTTCGCCCCCGACGAAAAGGAGTAGCGGTCATGGAGTATATCTCGGGCTGGGTGACGGTTATCGGTTTGATTGCCACCAGCTCCCTCGTCGTGATGAACATGGTGAACCCACTCCAGGGAGAGAGGAGGTTAAATTTTCACAGCATCATGGGAACGTTGACCATGGTGGCAACGGTAGCCCACCTGCTCAGCGTACCATTTGATGGCTTCAACGATATCGCCATCTGGGCCACGGCGATACTGATATTCTTTACAGTAGCGACTGGCATCGTAATCCGCTATCTCCCGGACTTGGGTAATATCAGGTACCACGTCAGGTCCATACACCCGGTCCTCATCGTGGCAATAATCATCTCGGTGATTCGTCACATTTGGGTGACCCTGGATATCCTCAATTAGTTAAGCTCTTAGCCTGATACCGCTCCCCATAAAGCGTATGTCATTACCGGACAGCGTTAAACTGGATTTATACCGCTCCATGGTCCGCATCAGGACCTTCGAGAACGGAATCAGGACACTCATAAAAGACGGAAAGGCGGGCCACGTCAGCTTCTACACGGGAGGCGAGGGGGTCGCCGCCGGCGTCAGTGCCCATCTCGTCAAGGAGGATCAGATCGGGTCAACACACAGGCCAATGGGCCACCTCGTAGCCAAGGGCGCAGACCTGAAGAGGATGATGGCCGAGATAGCTGGCAAGTCAACTGGCACAAACAAGGGCAAGGGGGGAGCGTACCACATATTCGATAAAGAGGTGGGGGCACTGGGGGCCAACGGCATAGTGGGCGGAAGCGTCCCCATGACCGCCGGTTACGCATTGAGGAACCAGCTCAAGGGCTCGGACAACGTGTCAATAAGCTACTTCGGGGAAGGGGCAAGCAACCAGGGAGGCGTACAGGAGACGCTGAACCTGGCGGCCTGCTGGAAGCTGCCCTTGGTATTCGTGTGCGAGAACAGCAGCCCGGAGGAGCAGACCATGCTGGGCCACAAGATCGATTACCCCCAGCTCAGCATCAGCGATATCAGCCTGAGGGCACCCGGATACGGCATGCCCGGTGAGAGCGGCGAGGGCTGGGACGTGGAGGAGGTCTACAGGATTGCGGGCAAGGCCATTGATCTGGCCCGCAAGGGAGGGGGCCCCACGCTGCTAGAGTTCAAGATACACAGGCTAAACGCCGGCGAGGACAGCAAGTACTGCCCCATCAAGTGCTACAGGGACAAGCTCATGATGGAGGCCGTCCTGACCGAGGAAATTGACGAAAAGATCAGGGCAGAGGAGGCAGCCGATGTCAAGGAGGCCATGGATTTCGCCGTTGGCAGCCCGGAGCCCAAGCCAATAGATGCATACGACGACATCTTTGTGGAGGGAGCCTGATGGCCAGGACAATCACATACGCCGAGGCAATCTGCGAGGCCCAGAGGGACGCGCTGAGGAACGACCCAGACGTCATCCTGTTCGGAGAGAACGTCGCTGCTCCTTGGAGGCCATCAACGAAGGGGCTCAAGGAAGAGTTCGGCAAGGTACGCGTCAGGGACGCTCCTATCACTGAGACCGCTTTCATCGGCGCGGGAGTGGGAGCAGCTATCGCAGGCGCAAAGCCCATAGTTGAGCTCATGCTCATCGATTTCGGCCTCGTCGCCATGGACCAGATACTGAACCAGATGGCGAAGACCACCTACATGACCGGCGGAAACGTCAACGTCCCCATGGTCATGAGGGCCATCTACGGCGCGAGGGGAGGGGGAGCGGCAACCCACAGCGAGTGCCTATACGGTCTATACGCCCACATGCCTGGCATGAAGATCGTTGTGCCAAGCAACCCATACGATGCAAAGGGGCTTCTGACCACCGCAATCAAGGACCCCAACCCCGTTGTGGTGTTCGAGCACGTCAAGCTCAC
>CAYLJH010000052.1:9221-11199 GCA_964383685.1 uncultured Candidatus Bathyarchaeia archaeon
GAGGGCGAGGTACCCGAGGAATCATACAGCATCCCATTCGGCGTCGCCAACCTGGTCCGCGAAGGCACTGATGTAACCGTCGTTGCCGTGGGCAGGATGGTGAACGAGGCGGCAAAGGCCGCTGACGAACTCAAGGGCAAGATCAGCGTCGAGGTCATCGACCCCAGGACACTGGTACCACTTGACGAGGAGGCGATACTGCGCAGCGTCGCCAAGACCGGCAGGCTGGTGGTGGTAGACGAGGACTATGAGAGATGCGGTTTCTCAGCTGAGGTCGCAGCCATCGTAGCCGAGAAGGGTTTCCACAACCTCAAGGCACCTGTTGCACGGGTGGCGAACCCAAACGTTCCCCTGCCTTTCAACAAGAGCCTGGAGAAACACGTACTTCCTGACGCCGTGAAGATCGTCAGGGCAATCAAGAACGTGGTAAAGTAGGCTTCACCATTTCAGGGTTTTTTCAAGCCCTCAAACGCCTTGACCTCGATTTTATTCGCCCCACTCAATCTGACTGATGAAACTCCCCCAGTAGTGGCCGCGTTAGTTTTCCCCGTCAAGTACCTTGAGGAAGGCAGGGAGGTCACATATGCTGGCGATGGCGTGGCCGTTCCACAGCGGCTGGTCACGGGTCTTAATCCAGACGCCGGTGATACCCGAGTCCCTGGCCCCGTACATGTCCGCCTCGACGCTGTCACCCACGTGGACCGTGTTCGCCGGCTGGACGCCCAGCTCCTTGAGCACGACATCAAATATCTTGGGGTTTGGCTTCCTTATGCCAAGGTCCCTTGAGCAGTATATGGCGTCAAAGTACTTGTCGAACCCTGCCTCCCTGAGCAAGATCTTGGGCTGGTCGCTCATTGTGTTGCTGAGTAGCGCCACCTTGTACTTAGACGAGAGCCCCTCAAGGACATCCTTGACGCAAGAGTAGTACTGGGTCCTGTAATGCTTCCTGAAGTTGTCGTGGAGGTCGTTCAGCATCTCGCGGTCATACCTTACGTCCAGGTTTGAGAGGAAACTGGCGTAGACCTCCTCGAATGTCATCTCCTTGCCCTTGGCCCTGAACCTGTTGAGCTCAGCAATGGCCCCCCTGAGGGCCTTCTTCATCACGTTCATTTGGACAAAGTACCCGCGGCTCGCCAAGTAGCTCCTGATGGTCTCGTGGTAGGGGCCCAAGTCCAGGCCGCCGTCGGCCAGGGTGCCACCGAAGTCAAGGATAACGGCTTTGATTTCCATTGGAATTGATTCACCTGCCTGCATTTCAGTCTGATCAAAGGTGATATACGGACAACCCCCAACAGTTACCCATGCTTCAGGAGAAGTCCTACCAGGGCGGGGTGAGGCTCAACTACGCCGAGGGGCCGGACAACGGGCCGCCGCTGCTGATCCTGCCCGCCTATGATAACAGGTGGCAGAGTTATTCATCCATAATCCCCGAGTTAGCCTCCAAGACCCACCTGTACACCCTTGACGCGCGCGGCAGGGGAAGGTCTGACAGGACACCCGGCGAGTACGAGCTTAATCACAGCCTCAAGGACACCATCAGTTTCATCGAGGAGGTCATACACGGACCATGCCACATCTTCGGCCACAGCAGCGGGGGCTGGATCGGGCTTTGGCTAGCCTCAACGAGACCTGACCTAGTCAGCTCACTTATCGTGGGCGACAGCGCCCTTGACGTTGACTCACTAATCGAGGCAGGGAAGGGCGAGGACGAGAGGGAGGGGAACCGCAAGTTCATGGACTGGGCGGGGAGGCCCGTTGACGAGCTGGTAAAGTTGTTCAGCGAACGGTACCCCGACAGGCCGCAAGAGTACGCCGAGATGAGGGCACTGACGTTCAGCCAGGTGGACCCCGAGGTCTACAGGGACTGGGTCGAGGGGAGGCTTGACGGCTACTTCGAGGGGTACGACAGCAAGGCCATCCTTGAGTCCATCGAGTGCCCCACGCTGGTGCTCCAAGCAGAGAACGGGATGATCTCTCT
>CAYLJH010000053.1:0-10749 GCA_964383685.1 uncultured Candidatus Bathyarchaeia archaeon
GGTACCGGTTCAGGGATTCAGGCGGTCACTGCCGCTATGAAACCCGTGGTAGAGTCAGTATTGGCAGTTGACATCAATCCAGCAGCTTTACGAGAGGCGAAGAAACGAGCAGAAAGCGCAAGAGTCTCTGAGAAGCTTTCTTTCCTTCTCAGCGACTTATTCAATGAGGTTCAGGGAAGGTTTGATTGGATCATTTTCAACTCTCCTTACCTGCCATCAGAGGGAGAGGCCGACGAGCATGCGTGGGCCGGTGGTGCTGGGCTAATAGAACGGTTTCTAACCGAAGCCCTGGGTCATCTGGAGCATGGGGGGGCTATTCTTATCATCTACTCAAGCCTATCGGAACCAGATTTGAGTGGGTTTGATGTGGATTTATTGGAAGAAATTGGGTTGTTTTTTGAAAAACTGTATTGTGTAAAGCTTAGCCCCACTTGATGCCCAGCGCAAATCCGACCACGGCTCCGCCAGCGATGGGCAGATTTGCTAGGAATGCCCCGAGAGCGCCTTCAGCTTGTCCCAGACCGGCGAGGGCGGTGTTTCCCCATGTCTCGACACCGAGCCAGTCAACGGTGATCATGTCCTGTGACTCCATGTAGATAAGTCCAAGTGAGAATAGCCCAATGATTGCAGCCGCTATCTTGGCGATTTTCTTTAACGCGAACCCGATACAGAGACCGATAATTCCACCGACTCCAAGCTGAGTAACGAGGGGGGTCAGAAAGCTAGTTTGTTCACTCATGGAGAAAATGATGTCACTGGCGTTTATAAACAAAATGCTAATTGGGGACTATATGGGTGCCAGTCTTGCCCATCAGCGCGTCCACTGCCTTGTCAAGGCTCGTGATAATGGCGTGGTCACCACCCTCGACGACAAAGCCCAGAGCTGCCTCCATCTTTGGACACATGCTCCCAGCCTTGAAATGCCCCTCGCCTATGAGCTTCCTGGTCTCGTCCACTGAGACCTCCCTGACAGGTTCCTCGTCATCGGTTCCAAAGTTCTTCAGCGCATACTCCACATCGGTCAGGATCAGGTAGATATCCGCGCCTACTTCCTCTGCAAGCTTCGCGCCCGCCCTGTCCTTGTCGATGACAGCGTCTACCCCCTCAAGTTTGCCCGAGTCGTTTCGTAGCACAGGGATGCCCCCGCCCCCCGAAGCGATGACGACCGTTCCTGACTCGACAAGTCTCTTGATGACCGATGACTCAGCGATTGCCAGCGGCTTTGGTGACGGCACAACCCTTCTCCATGGCTTTTCCCCATTGGGTCTAACCTGTTTGACTAGCCAACCATTCTCCTTGCCAAGCTTTTTCGCCATCTCCTCTGAATAGTATGGCCCGACGGGCTTGGACGGGTCATCAAAGTCCGGGTCGTCCTTCCCGACGACGACCTGTGTCACGATGGTCACCACTTCCTTCCCCTCTGAAGCGAGCTCGTTGTTGAGGCTCTGCTGCATCATGTAACCAATCTGCCCCTGGGTCATTGACCCCAGTATGAACAATGGCTGGACGGGCACCATGTGCGCACCCTGCTCCTGCTGGATGGCCAGGTTACCCACCTGGGGGCCGTTCCCGTGCGTGATGGCGACCTCATAGCCCTGCCTGGCTATCTCGGCAATCTGCTCGCACGCTACATTGACGTTGTCCATCTGTTCCTCGAAAGACCCTTTCTCGTGTGGCTGCTTGATGGCGTTCCCGCCCAGAGCGATCATAACCCTTTTGCCCATTTTTTTCACCTGATAGAGGAATAGAATGAATACCTCTATTCTTAAAACAATTATCATGAAAAACGCCGTATTTGGAACGTTTTACCTTATTTCCCCGTACCCCACGAACATGAAACCACTAACCTGCCAATTTTTTTTGTCCGATAATTGGCTAAGATGATATGCAAAGGGTATTTGATGAAATTAAATTATAAAATGATTATTTGAGGGAAACCTATCGGATTTCCATCTCGATATAGACTTCGTTGGGCACACGGATCCGCATGATGCTCCTCATGACACGGTCCCGGGCATCGATCTCGATCAGCCTCTTGTGGACGCGCATCTCAAACCTGTCCCATGTATTGCTGCCGTCACCGCATGGAGTCTTCCTGGTGGGCACCACTAGTTTCTTTGTTGGCAGTGGAATCGGCCCTACAAGCTTTACCCCTATCCTCTTCGCGATGTCCTTGATCTCGTCGCAGACGTCCTGCAGCTTCACTGCATCAGTACTCGTCAGCTTGATCCTTGCACGTCTAGCCATGTCGTTCCCGCTCTTAACCTGAGAATCAGAACTTAAACCTTACTAATTACCCCAGATGGAATTTTTTATTTTCCGTTATAGTAGGTTACCTACTATTGAATGATTAAAATAGAATAGAAAAAATGATTGTGAGGATTACTCCTCGATCTCGATGACAACGCCGGCACCGATGGTGGTGCCCATGTCACGGAGCGCGAAACGGCCTAGGCTCGGATAGTCCTTGAAGGTCTCCATCGCCGTTGGCTGGAGTGGCACGAACCTTACGATCGCTGCCTCTCCTGTCCTCAGGTACGCTGGGTTCTCCTCAACGGTCTGTCCCGTCCTTGGGTCGAGCTTCGAGATTAGCTTGTCGAACCTGACCGCGATCTGCACCGTGTGCAGGTGCATCACCGGGGTGTATCCCTCACCTACCGCCGTTGGGTGGTTGATGATGAAGATCCTGCCTGTGAAAGCCTTAGCTACAGTTGGTGGGTCGCTGGGGTGTCCAGCTACCTCTCCACGCCTGATGTTGTCCTTGGGGACGCCCTTGACGTTGAAGCCAATGTTGTCGCCTGGACCGGCCTTGTCGATCTTCGTGTAGTGGGTCTCAACGCTGTTGACCTTACCCCTCTCGCCGCTCGGCATGAAGATGATGTCGTCACCGGCCTTTAGCTCGCCTGTCTCGACCTTACCGACTGGGGTCGTGCCGACACCCTTGATAGTGTAGACGTCCTGGATTGCGATCCTCAGTGGCTTTGCAGTTGGCTTTGGTGGAAGCTTGAAGTTGTCCAGTGCCTCGATAAGGGTTGGACCCTTGTACCAAGTCATGTGCTCGCTCCTGTTCACCAGGTTATCGCCCGTCCAGCCGCTTGTGGGGACGAAGTCGATGCCGTCAGTTGCATAGCCGACCATCTTGAGTAGCTTGCTGATGCCGTCCTTGACCTCCTCGTACCTGTTCTCGCTCCATTCCACGCTGGCGTCGTCCATCTTGTTGATGGCGACGACGACCTGGTTGACTCCCAGGGTCTTAGCGAGGAACGCGTGCTCACGGGTCTGGCCGCCAGGGTTGGTTCCTGCCTCGTACTCTCCCCTCTTGGCGGAGATCATAAGGATGGCCCCGTCTGCCTGGCTTGCGCCAGTGACCATGTTTTTGACGAAGTCCCTGTGGCCAGGGCTGTCGATAACTGTGAATACGTTCTTCTTTGTCTCTAGCTCGTAGAACGCGAGGTCGATTGTTACGCCCCTCTCACGCTCCTCCTTGAGTTTGTCAAGGATCCAAGCGTACTTGAAGGACTCACGCCCGAGGGCTTTTGCCTCTGCCTCGAAGTCTAAGAGTGTCTTCTCTGGAATAGCACCCGCATCGTAGAACAGGTGTCCAATGCTTGTGGACTTTCCGTGGTCTACGTGACCGATGATAATCAGGTTAATGTGAGGTTTATCCCTCTTACTCATTTCTGAATTCTCCTACTCCTTCAACCTTTATGAGGAATAAAAATGTTAGGTAGGAGCACCCGCGGGGAGGTATTTTATACGCACTTGTTTATTCCCGGCGTCCGGTGAACTCAGGGCAAGCAAATTCGTAACATTTAATATGTCTGCCTGTATCCGAAGGATGGAGAATCATATGGCAAACGGCATGTATACCGCTCGCAGGAACCGCAGCGTGAGGAAAAAGATGCGGTACAAGAGCAAGGACTATGTGCTCAGGCTCAAGCGGAGGACCGAGAAGAGGGACATCCTTGAGGGAGCACCTATGGGCCGAGGGATCGTCCTGCAGAAGGTTGGTATCGAGAGCAAGCAGCCAAACAGCGCTATCAGAAAGTGCGTGAGGGTGCAGATTATCAAGAACGGTAAACTGGCAACAGCATTCCTACCTGGAGACGGTGCACTGAACCATGTGGATGAGCACGACGAGGTCACCATTGAGGGAATACACGGGCCACGGGCAAGGTCCATGGGCGATATCCCCGGTGTGCGATTCAAAGTCAACGCGGTCAACGGTACGCCCCTGAAACTTCTTGTTTTGGGGAAAGTCCAGAAAGCTGTAAGGTAAAAACTATTTTATTTTTTTAGTGGGCGACTATTTCGCCTTCAACTCTTTCGGTTTCCTTTATCATCAATACCAACGGTAATGTGATGAACATCAGGCCCCCTGCCATGTAGAAGCAGTAAACAATCCCATAGCTATCCATTATGAACGCCATGACGATGGGGCCAATGAAAGAGCCAAGGTCGAAGAAAGTCCTGTAAGCGCCAATTGCTGCCCCTCTTTTTTCGGCTGAAACTGCCTCGGCCGAGATGACGGGCCCCATGATCCAGATGGCCCCCGAGGTGAAGCCTATGACGGCGATGATAGCAGATAATGTGATCATTGATGTGAACAAGCTCATCACAACGACCAACACTGAAGTCGAAGCTATCCCAAACAGGAGCACGGGCTTCCTGCCGATCCTGTCGGCAAGGCTGCCCATTGTGAACATCGCGATGACAAAGCCAACTGATCTGATTCCCATCATGTAACCGAACCTCGCCAGTGAGATCTCAAGAGTCTCTGTGGCGTAGATGCTCAGCACGGTGCCCAGGAGGCCAGATGTCATGATGAACTCCGCTAACGTGACTATCGCGATGATGATTATCGTCTTGTTCTTGAGGACGCCGAGGACCTCCTTTATCATGAGTGGTCTGGTCTCAGAACTCTGCACGACCTCGTTCCTGATGTAAGGCGGGATCAAGTAAAGTGCAAGCGCGAGCACAGATAGCCCCAGCGCCACCATGAAGCCTCCCTGCCATCCAAAGCTCTCTATCAGTCTCCCGCTGGCGAGGGAGCCTCCTATCTGGCCGATGAACTCGACCCCCTGGAATATCCCCATGGCCTTTCCCCTCTTCTCCTTTCCGACGAGGTTGATTATGAAAGTCATCGATGTTGCGAAGAAGAAGGGTGCCCCGACGCCCTTGAGCATCCTGATAAGGATTAGGTGGATAGGGTTCTTCACGAAGATGAGAAGTAGGTTTCCCACGACCGTCAGAATTAAGCCGAAGGCCATGGGCTTGTAGTACCCGTACTTTGAGCTGATGTACCCGCTGGGGATCTCAAGGACCACACGGCTTATCCAGTATGCCGAGACGGTGATCCCGATCCATACTCCGGAGGCCCCGATGTCCTTGGCGAAAATGGATAACACCGGATTGGTAATCATGACGCTGAGCATCGAGAGGAACGCTACCGTACATAACAGGTAGAAACTTGGGCCAAAATCCTTGGTAGTCATAATGCCCAACCGTTGGGGCTATCGGCTTTAAATCAATCGCCGGGAAGCGATAACCCTTTTATTATGGTACCGCTCTCAATGGTACCTAGCACTTACGAAGTGGTCAAATGAGCGAAAACGAAGTACAGGGACAGGACGAAGGTATCAAGCTCTTCGGCGAGTGGAGCTTTGAAGGCATCGAGGTCAGGGATATCGGCCTGAAGCGTTACCTGAATGTGGACCCCGTGTATCTACCCCACACAGGCGGCAGGCACGAGGCGCGTAGGTTCAGGAAAAGCAACCTGAGCATCGTTGAGAGGCTTATCAACAACCTGTTGAAGCCAGGGAAAAGCGGCGGCGCGAAGGGCAGGGTCACGAACAGCATGAGGACTGCGATGACCATCATCAACTTGAAGACAGGCAAGAACCCCATCGAGGTAATCGTCAGGGCAGTGGAGAACAGCGCCCCCAACGAGGACACCACGAGGATCGGCTACGGTGGAGTTGTTTACAGGCTTGCGGTTGACTGCAGCCCACAGAGGAGGATCGATCTCGCTCTACGTTACATAGCCCTTGGGATAAAGGCACAGACCTTTGGCAACAGGAAGACTTTCGAGGAGATCCTAGCTGACCAGCTCATCGGAGCGGCCAACCATGATAACAGCAACTTTGCCATCAGGCGCAAACAGGAAGTAGAGCGTATCGCTCTGTCCTCCAGATAATCCTTTTTAAACCAGTTTTGCCCGTTCAGGGCCGTATTTTTCTTGATAACGGTGGGCCGTAAATTCTGGAAAAAAATATTTTTGGCGGGGTTCTTGCATCAAGTAACCTGACATAAAGGGAAAAACGGTTCCTGTCACTGGGTATATCGGGAAAAAAAATTTCTTGGGCACGATGCGTGACCGCGGTACCTGCAGGTTGTTATTCTGGTTTTTTTTCCTGGGCTGGTGCGACCCGGTAAGAGGTGGTATCAATGCCTGAGAGTAGAAAACCCCTTTTTCTAGAGGAGGCTTCCTGCCGCGAAGCCGAGTAGCCCTGCAAGCATGAGGTAGAGTATCCTGGTCTTGACCTGCCTGCTGGTCTCCCTGGTGGGGTCGCTTATGACTTGGTAGCTGCTGTAGATGAGGCCCAGGTCGGTTATGGCGACGAACGGGATGTACCAGAATGAGACGAGGTTGCTGTAGACGGGGTAGAACGACACGAGGACAGCCGAGAGGAAGAAGGCTGATGCTGCCAGTGCGGCGTTCTTCTCACCGCTGGTGACCGCGATGGTCTTGACGCCTTCCAGTTTATCGCCGTCCACGTCCACTATGCCCTTTGTTATCTCCCTGCCGGTGTTCGCAAGGAACGCTATGCCGCTGAAGCTGAGGGAGGCGGCCAGTGACCCCGTCATGATCCCGCCGTACATGAACGGCAGTGCAACGGAGACACTTACCATGAGGTTGCCGGGGAAACCCGTTTTCTTGCCCCACATTGAGTAGACCATCATGACGACCCACGCGAAGACCGCGATCAACAGGGCCTCCGTGGAAATCATGTAAGAGGATATCAGCCCTACTGCGCTCAGCAATCCGGTGAATGCCACCGCTGCCCGCGGGCTTATTCTGCCGCTAGGTATGGCCCTCTGGGGCTCGTTTACCGCGTCTATCTCCCTGTCATAGTAATCGTTGATGGCCATGGCGGCCCCGCTCATGGTGAAGCCGGTAAGAAATGCAAATACCAGGGACCAGCCGTCGCTGAGTATCTGCGTGCCCCCCGTGATGAAGGCCCCGATAATAATTGCGACGCCCAGCATCACCGAGTTCACCGGACGCATGATCTCAAGGTAATCCTTGGGGGAGCCCATACAGGTTAGCCTCCCCTACTCGATTAAAACTGTTACCAGAGAGTAATGATTATAGATAACTGATACTAAATATACTTGAGATCGGTGAAGATAGAGGCATCCAAGCTGTCCCAGTGGGGGCAGCGCGGGATAATGGAAATGTATACCTGCGTATTCAGGGCAGGCGACCTAGTCGAAAGGATGAAGGTTGATAGATGGACCCCGGATAACTACGGTGGGTACCAGCGGTTCCCATCGGAGAGGCGGCTCGGTATGGCCAGGGGCTCTGCCGTCCGGTATCTCATCAAGGAGTACGGGTGGTTTCCCACCTCCATTGTCATCAACGTAAGGGGTAGCGTGAAATTCACAGTTGAGAAGGATTGGGGATGGTACTCACGGGGAACCCTGGACACAGGCAGGGGCGAGTTCTGGCTGATAGACGGCCAGCACAGGCTTGAGGCGTTGAGGAGGGCTATCGGCAGGAACCGTGACTACGAGAACTACCCCATCAGCGCCAGCGTCCTGACCCTTCCAGAGAGGTTTGACGAGATGCATCTCTTCTACATAATCAACAGGAGGCAGAGGGGGATATCAACTGACCTAGCGTACCGGCACATGCAGAGGATGCTCTGGCAGAAGGGCGAGGAGTGGATACTGGATTTCGAGGGGAGGCAGGGGCTTGACCGGAGTTACGCCGTGGAGATCGTTGACCAGCTCAACAAGGAGCCCGTGAGCCCATGGTACGGGAGGATAAGGTTCGTCGGCGAGCCAAAGAACGAGGAGCAGGTGGTCAACGATAACCAGGCGTCGTCCTCCATACTGCCCATACTCAAGGACCCAGTTTTCAAGGGCATGCCCATCAAGGAGATCGCGTGGCACATCATGGATTACTGGAACGCCCTCTACAGGCTCTACCCCGAGTGTATCAACTCGCCCTCCGCTTTCTCCATGATGAGAAGGCCGGGGCTGCCTGCCCTGAACAGGCTCTTCACGGTGATTTACACCCAGGCTGCGCGGGAGGGAAAGGTGACGGAGGAGGTGCTGTACCGAATCCTGTCGCGGCTCCAGACTGAGACACCAGACCACGACGTTCCCGAGTTCCGTCCAGCCCTGGATCACACGTTCTGGGGCCTCAAGACTGGACCTGAGATAGCCACCAACACGACCCAGGCAAACGCTAAGGCGTTATTTGAAAACCTGACCGAGAAGCTCTGGCTTGCGAATGGCTAGGCTGTCTCGATGGTTACCTCGTCGCCGCCCCTGACCCTCTTGAACACTTTTGGGTCGCCGATGATCCTGCCGAACACGTTCACCTCGCTGGCCGGCCTGATCTCGTCCCCCTTGCTCATGGGTGTCGGCCCAAAGAAGATGCAGAAGGCGTTCCCCGGTGGCCAGAAAGCCAGGTCCCCCAGTTCCACCACGACCTTCGGGTTCTCGACATCTCCCTCAACGGGGACCGTGAAATAGATCTCGTCACCCCAGGTATTGGCTCTTCCTTTCAACGGTAGCGCTTCCAGTATCGCCCTCGCCGTGACCGGGTTCTCATCAGTTATCTCGGCCTCCACCGGCCCGGTGGACTCCGTGGTTATCCTGATTCTCATGGTTAAATCCTGTTTTTTCAAGCTTAAGTTTTTTACGTAAGCTAGGCATTTATTGTGAATAACAAGATGAGGCGCAATGGACTCGGGCAATACGCTTTACTTACATTGGCATTCATTGTCGTCCTCTGCTTCGGGTTTGGAATGGCCTCCGCTGATATCGACGGGGTGGTCTTGGACCCGGACGGTCGGCCAGTGGAGATGGTAAATGTCACGGTCTTCCAAGGGTTCCTGAGAATCGGCGTGATGTACACTGATGAATCTGGCCTTTTCTCCATGGAACTGGCTGATTCTAACTATGTTTTCCAGGTGTACGCTGGGTTGGATTACCTTCCCTCAATGTTCAGGGTTAACGGGAGCGTCTCCGGGCTGCTCGTCTCACTCAAACATGGTGCATACATCGACCTCAAGGGGGACCTGCAGTACATCGACTCGGAGGCATTACCTCTTCAAATAGAGATTGATGTGAAGGACTCAAACGGGGCCGTTATCAACTCGACTGGATTTTCCCTAACATTCGGAACAGATCATCTGAGTTACAACAAAATCCTTGAGATTCCCTCAAATATCATACCGGTGCCCGCCGATCAGCCATTAACAGTTTCAATCAACAGCACATACTTGATTGATACCAGTATTGGTTCCCGCGGATTGGAGTTCGAAATCGGGTCAATCGGTGCAGGGGAATCGGGTATAGTTGACCTAAGGTATTACACGCTGCTCACCAGTGAACAGATTTCAAAGGGTTCACTTGAAACCCTTGAATCGAGGCTGTCCGAGATGGAGGGCTACGGGTTCTATCTAGCTAGGCAAGAGACGGCGTTGGCGACAGGGACCAGGCACACTGATGAAGCCTGGGATTATTACGACAGCGGTGAATACGCTGATAGCTTCGACTCGCTGAAACGAGGGTACCTTCTCTTCGAGCATGCCAACGGGGAACTGAATGCCATGTATCTGGAGGCAAGTTTCTCGGTTTTTGTCCTCATGGGGTTCCTCGCTGCGAGCTCATTTATTCTAGGCTATCTTGTGACCGATGAGCCCATTCATCAGGTTATCGTTGATGTGGTTACCTACACAATCAGTCTCACATTTTTCTACTTCACATATCCGGGCAGCAAGACTATTCCATTAAACACATTTGCGCTTGCAGCTGTTGGGTTCCTGATCGGGTTCACAGTTATCGGCAGGTTTCTCCCCAATTTATTCAGGGCAAGGGCAAGAGATGGACGGGTTCACACGAGAAACCTCGTCGGACCCATATTCAACCTCGCCAAGAGGAGCCTGAGGAGGAGAAAACTCAGGTTCCTGTTAACACTGGTCTCGCTGACGCTTCTGGTCATGAGCTTTGTTACGCTGACAAGCTTCTCGGAGGGTTACGGGATCGTTTCAGGTAGCACCCAGCCAAAATCATCATGGGAGGGCGTGTTTATCCGGGATGGTGGCTGGACCAAGTTTGACCCCACGTTCCTTTCCTTTGATTCTCCTGAGCAGGAGTGGTTGATTAACCAGGTCGAGGTAGAGTCAATGCTCGTCAAGGCCGAGAACCTACCCCTCCGGGGCCCAATGTTCACGTTTAACGGGGCGCAAGTTTACGGTGTCATCGGCGGAACAGCGAGCGAGTTCGAGACCATAGGGCTGGATTCAGTTCTGGTTTCAGGCTCCCTGCCCCGTCACGGTGTACTGATAAGCGAATCGTTCAGCGAGGAGTCCGGAATACAGCTGGGGGATGATGTCTCTTATGGAGGGCTGGCCCTTCCCGTCGATGGAATCTTTGATGACTCGGCGTTTTCCAGGTTGAGGGACCTGGATGGAACCCTTTACTTGAGCGAGAAATGGGTAAACATCAGCC
>CAYLJH010000054.1:0-7316 GCA_964383685.1 uncultured Candidatus Bathyarchaeia archaeon
CACTCCCAGCCTCTCAAATAGCTCTGGGTGCTTCAGCGGGAGCTCTATCATCTCCCTTACCCTTGCAATCTCCTTGTCAAGTCCCCCGATGTCCTCGTAGGTGATGTTTGGGATGTTCTTCTGGGTCTTCCTCGGGGCCTTGTCAGTGAACTGTATCCTCGTGTTCCTGTTGATGATAACTGCGTCCGCCTTGGGCTCCGCCTTTGCGATGATCAGGTCTATCCTGCGGCCCATGATGTTGATGGTGATGTTCGCGCCCTGGTTGACTACCCTGCCCTCCATGAGCTGTGTCAGGTAGTTCTCAGCGCCCACTATGCGGAGTGGCTCGGTTGGGTAAAGTACAAGGCTGGTCGCGGGTTTTGCGTCTGCCTTCTTTATCTTGACCCTGTCGTCAAGACCCGCGCCTATACTGGCCCTCATATACCCGTCTATCCGTAGCAGTCCTCTGCCATAATCAACGGTCTGTCCAGGCCATAGCTTTGCGAACGTCCTCTTTTTTCCACTGATCTCTATTACGTCCCCGCTCTGCCATCCGTTGTCCTGGATGACCTTTGGGTCAACGACGGCTATTCCCCTGCCGACTAGGTTCTGCGGAGCTTCCGCTATCTTTAGTGTGATGTTTTCCATTTTTTATTCCTCGATAAGATTAGTTGATGTGGATATCGATTCCCTCGGGTGATGTCTCCTCGATCAGCTCAAGGGTCACGTCCAGCACGCCGTTGTTGTATGTCGCCTTGGCCGTCTTGGGATCAACCTTGGCTGATACCGGGATTTTTGTGTCGATGCTCCTGAGCTCGTTGCTCGCGGTTATCCTGATGCTGGTCTCGGTGCCCGTGATCTTGATTGATTCTTTTGCAAGTCCTGGGAGTTCCACGATGACCCTGACCGTCCTGTTGGCCCTGTCTATGTCCACCTGTGATAGAGGCTCGTTGCTGCGCTGTTCCATCAGCGGTGCCTTGGGTAAGTCCGTTCCCCATTCCCTGATCACTGGCTCGCCGTCTGGGCCCCTGGTCATGCTGTAGCCATAGGACCATTTCTTGAGGTTGGGGTTCTCCGGGTCCAGCCTCTCTGGGAACCCTAGTTGTTTGAATATTCTTTCGAAGATCTTGTCGAAGTCGTCGTCAATATTCCACGCCATGTTTCTCTACGGTGTCTCTTGGATTGGACCCCTTATAAATATTATGTCAATTTGTCATATCTCTGACATATTTATGAGATATCGTACACGAACCCGTGGATATGCCTGATTTCTAACCGCATGTCATAAATTCTTATATAATGCAGTTTTTTATTGAAGACTGATGTCAGGCAGACGGAACTCGGTACAGGAATCGGTCAGGGTCATAATCACGCAGAATCCCTACCTCTACAGGGGGCTCCGCATGCAGGTTATCAACTACAGCGCCGTCGCCCGGTACATCCAGGACCAGGTCAGGGAGATGTCGGGCAACGAGGTGGACCCCAACACCATAGTCACGGCCATCATGCGGTTCAGCAGGGAGGCAAGCAAACAGGAGCCAAGGCAGCAGAAGGGGGCCCTCGCTGGGTCAAGGTTCAACCTGGTGACAGATATCATAGATATCACGATACCGACGGGGCCATCCGACCAAGCAGCGGTAGTGGAGCAGCTTTCCGCCCTCCAGAAGCGGGGATTCAACATCAAGATTCACCAGTACCAGGGCAGCGTCAAGGTGATAACCACCAGCGAGGCCATGAGCGAGTTCATGAAGGAGCTGTGGCAGTACCACCCCGTTGTACGGGAGGGTTACGCAGAGCTAAACGTGTCCCTTGCACAGGAGACCTCCATGTATGACAGGGTCGCGTTGCTGACCGACCTGTTATTCAGGCACGGGGTCCACCTGGTGAACGCCTTCTTCAGCCAAGGCGAGATAAGCCTCATAGTTAATGAGGAGGACGCCTCGAAGGCTTTTGAGGTCCTGCGGAGCCAGAGCAGGTAGGCTCATACTCTACTTTTTAAGCCCACATCCCGTCGCTACAAACTATGAGCGAGAGATGGGAAAAACGGCTGCCATTCTATTATGGGTGGGTAATCTTTGGGATCACATTCTTCATCTACATGTTCATGTACGGCCTACGGTACAGCGTGGGCATTTTCTTTGACCCCATCCGCAACGAGTTCGGGTGGACCAACGCCCAGACTGCCAGCGGCGTAACCATATTCTTCTGGGTGTACGCCGTCAGCGCGCCGTTTGTGGGTCAGTTGGTCAAAAAGATCGGTGTCAGGAAGACCGTGTTGATTGGAGGGTTTTTACTTGGGGGCGGAGGCATTCTCCTTTCCCAGATACAGGCACTCTGGCAACTATACATAGCATGGGGGGTAATAGCGGCCATGGGTGCTGCGGCTCTGTACATAGTGCCCACAATGGTACTGAGCAAGTTCTTTCACAAGAAGAGGGGCAGCGCCGTGGGTTGGAGCAGCGTAGGGGTATCCGCTGGGCAGGCTTTGATCATTCCACAGATAGCAAAGCTCATCCCGAGTTGGGGATGGAGACCCAGCATGCTATTCTTGGGTACGCTTGTTGTATGCACCACCAGCCTCATCGGGTACCTGTTCCTCAGAGAGGACCCCGAGGAACTCGGGCTCTATCCGGACGGAGCCGACAAGCCCCCGAATGAGTTGAGTGCTGGTACGGTTTCCGAGGACTGGACCCCCAAGAGGGCAACGGGAACTTGGACGTTCAGGATACTCGCCATCAGTTATTTCTTCAGCACAGGTGGCATCATCAGTATGCTGACCTTCGTGGTTCCCCACATGATCAACATCGGCATCTCGCCAATTGAGGCCAGTGGAGCGTTTGGAGTAATAGGCGTTATGAGCGCTATCGGAAGTATCCTGTTCGGCTTCTTCAGTGATAAATATGGAAGGAAGAAAACTATCGTGTTCACAACTGGGCTGATAGCCGTAGCATTCGCTGTCTCGACGATGATTCCAGCCGATCTGACCATGCTCTACGCGTGGGCAGTCCTGTATGGTCTAAGTTACGGCGGAGCCCCCGAGCAGTACGCGGCAATAGTGACCGATTATTTCGGTACAGCCCACAGCACAACACTGTTCGGGTTAATCACGCTGGCAGGGGGAATCGGTGGGGGGCTATTCCCGTTGCTAGGTGGCTGGTTAGTGGATCAGACTGGTGACTATTACACAACTTTAATGGTTCTGGGAGTCGGGATGGCGTGTGCATCAATTCTCGCATTCATTGCTAAACCCCCGGAATGATTTATTACACATATCTATTAAAACCAGCCTGATTGTAGATACATTTTTATATATACGTGCAATACAACGCTGGGTTTGCCAAATGAGAAAGATCCCTAAATGTATGAGCACTCAGCACCCTGACAACGTCAAGACCCCTTTTTTCGCTGAAAGCGCGGAGATGGCTGGTGAGGACGAGATT
The DNA here is from genome assembly GCA_964383685.1 of uncultured Candidatus Bathyarchaeia archaeon. Classification (GTDB taxonomy): domain Archaea; phylum Thermoproteota; class Bathyarchaeia; order TCS64; family TCS64; genus RBG-16-57-9. The sequence continues at coordinate 3,420 of CAYLJH010000054.1, forward strand.
CAGGAGGCATACTATTCCTTCTCAGAGCTCGGTTGCACCGAGCAGATGTGGGACTTTGAGGGAAAGGAGGTTGACAACTTTGTGGTAAAGAAGTTGTACACAAAGTACCAGTCCTATTTCTCAAATAACCGGCTCGGGGACGACCTCTTCCTCACTCTCAGGGTGCCAAACCCGAGCGTGGAGAAAACCGAGGGCAAGATTCTTCTTGAGACCCTTGAGAGTATCCCCCGCTCATACGATGCCGCCAAGGCAATCTTTGACGATTGCCCTCCACCCGTTCAAGAGGTAATCCTGCCCATGACGGAGTCCGCGCGTGACCTCGACAGGATATACTGTTACTACAGGGACTACGTGGCTGGGAAGCAGGTCAAACCCGTCAGGCCATACGATATCAAGATCAGGGACTGGATCGGGGAGTTCAAGCCAGAGAAGGTGAACGTGATCCCTCTATTCGAGGATATGGACCGGATGTTCAAGACCCATGATATCCTCATGGAGTACATGATCGACAAGAACGTGGAGTACCAGAGGGTATTCCTTGCTCGATCAGACCCCGCTTTGAACTATGGTCTCCTTTCGGCTGTTCTCCTCAACAAGATCGCGTTGATGAACCTGCACAGGCTCTCAGAGGACATGGACACCGAGATATACCCCATTGTCGGAGTAGGCTCGGCTCCGTTCAGGGGAAACCTGACCCCAAGCACAACGGACAGGGTTCTCAAAGAGTACCCCAGTAACCACACGTTCACCGTTCAATCGGCTTTCAAGTACGACAACCCATCCGATGAGGTGAGGAAGGCAATCAAGATCATCGAGGGACATAGTACCGGGGAGCCTCACCAGATAGACCTCCAAAAAACCGTGGCCATCATCGAGAAGTACACCTCGGGTTACCAGAAACAGATCATGGGGCTTACAAAGGTAATCAACACGGTATCAAAACAGATACCCCTGAGAAGGAAACGCAAGCTCCACATTGGGCTATTCGGGTACTCTCGACAGCTCAACGGTGAACGCCTGCCGAGGGCCATCACTTTCACTGCGAGCCTCTACTCTCTCGGTGTTCCACCCGAGATTCTAGGTCTTGACGCCTTAACACTTGATGAGCTTGAGTACCTCAAGGACTATTATGTGAACATGGAGGAGGACCTCAGGGACGCGCTCAAGTTCTACAATATGGACTCCCCCTATATCCCGCGCTCGCTCAAGAGACGGGTGAAGGAGTTGGCTCTAGACGTTGAGATCGATGAGGTCCATAAAACCCAGACCGATTACATAGTGGAATCCCTTGTCAAGAACAACGACGAAAACATCCACGACTATGTGCTCATGGCGGCCAACCGCCGCCAGTTCCTGGGTTAGCTACTCCAGCTCCCTGAGCATCTTCTCCAGCTTGTCGACATCGACGCCGTGTTTCTCCGCTACCTCGCGGACCTTGCTATAAGGTATCTCAGGTGCCGTGAACGGCCTGTTCGGCTCTCCCCTGATATCCAGGCGTAAAACGTCCCATCTCGCGTAATGCCCCAGGGCATCGATGTACGCCTTTGTATGTCTTCTATCGTCCTGATCCAGCTCGGCGTATAGGATTGTCTCCTTGTCGAACACGGGCTCCACGATGTAAACTCCCGCTGGGTTGATGATGCTGGATCCACCCGATGCGATGTTAAAGTCCTGCGTGTCCTCTGGCATCATATCATCGGGGATATACTGGCACGCCGAGAGCACAAAGTTCTGGGTCTCTATAGCGTACTCCTTGCTGGCGTACTCGATGTCACAGAGGTGGTGGTCGTCACCCACCCTGAACCTGCGCTTCTTTCCAGGGTGCCGGTCCATGACCCAGTATCCGTCCCAAAGGGCGCAGTGTATCTCCTCGCCCATGTAGGACATCGCCGCCTTTAGGAGTGTCATGTGATGCTCGTAGCAGATGAGGCCGCCCAGCGTCCCGATGTCCGTGTCGAAGACCGTGATGTCCTCGCGTCCGCCGGTGCCCCAGACAGTCCTCTCGCCGTGGGTGGGCATGAGTTTTCTGTGCCTCCCAAGGAGCGAGCCTTCCTTGTCAATGAACGCGATGCTGTTGTAGAGAGTGTTACTCCCCTTGATATCGCTGAGCTCCGTGGCACCTATCACCGCTATGATCTCGGCGCTCCTACATGCGTCGCCGAGGACCTCGGTCTCGGGCCCTGGTATGCTGATGGCGTTCTTCATGTACTCCACCTGGTTGTCGCTCCACTTGCTGATGGGGTTGGTGCCCCTCCAGTACGGGTAACCGGGGATGTGGGTCTCGCTGAATACGACGAGTTCAGCTCCGTTCCTGCCGGCCTCCTCTATCGCCTTGCAGGTCACGTCCACCGTGGCCTCCTTGTCCATGAAAACGGGGCTGGTCTGTGCCACCGCCACCTTGACCTTATCGTTCATGCCTAGAAGCTGATTCGTGTACCTTTAAAATAATCCCAGCGGCTCTCTCGATTATATTGTTACAAGGGTCTTGATCTCATCGCTGGTCTCCAGTATGAGGCGTGGTTTGTTGAAAGTTATTCTGACCATTGACTCGACATTTTTGTTAGCGTTGATGATCTTTAACTCTCTACCTTTTAGGCCCGATAATAGTTCATGCAGAAATGGGCGAGAAGCGAAGGTGATCCCACTGAAATCTAGAGTTACTGGTGCATCTCTATACTCCTCATCAATAGGTTGGAGTATCCTCTGGGCTGTCTTTCGGTGCCTCAGGGTGTCTGTGTCTACAATCTTGTAGATTTTAATCTCCAAAACACTTCACCTTTCAAGAATTACTAACCATTGTATGATAAGAACGTATTCCAGATGAAAAAAACGGGAAACTATTGAGACTAGTGAAAATATATTGTTGAGAGAATAACTGGGTTTTTCCGTCATCCCGAGGATATGGATTCATGTACGGGGAGTTCCTCGCCCTTGTCGCGTCTTTCTGCACGGCCTTGAGCAGCGTCATGGCTACCAAGGGTATGAGGGACACCGATGCCGATACAGCGAACCTTGTACTGACGGGCTCACAGACACTGGTGTTGACTCTCCTCCTGGTACGGGGGCTGCCTGAGCTTGACGTCATGGGCCTTTTCTGGTTCGCCATCGCGGGTATCTGTGCCTCCTTTATCGGGCGCTTGTTGACGTTGAAATCATACAAGGCGATCGGGGTCTCGACGAGCAGCGCCATCGTGGGGACAAGCCCGCTCGTGGTGACCATCCTGGCAGTCCTGTTCCTCGGTGAGCCGTTGGTATTACCCGTCATCATGGGAGCGTTACTCGTTGTCGGCGGGATCGTCCTAATCAACATGACAGGGGGGAGGCTCTCGTTAAAACTGGATACCATATACCTGCCACTGGGCGGTTCGGTGCTTTTCGCGGTGTCAAACATCCTGAGAAAGCTGGGAACAAACCTGCTACCTGACCCTGTCCTAGGTGCACAGTTCAGTACACTTGCGGGGCTGGTGGCCTTCGTGGCTTACCTGGCCACAACCAACGGATTCGGTAAGATAAACGTGAACAGGGGCAACGCGCCATGGCTTGTGGGATCAGGTGTGGTGAACGCCGTTGCGTGGATCGCCCTCACCATGGCCATAAGCCTTGGCAGGGTCTCTGTTATGACCGCGATAGTCTACAGCTACCCGCTGTTCAGCGTGATCCTGGCGAGGCTATTCCTAAGGGACACTGAGAACCTCACGAAGTACACAGTGGCTGGGTCCGTGCTCATCGTCCTGGGCGTCGTCCTCGTGAGCCTGCTCGGGTGACCGTTAATCGTCTTGACTCTCGATCCCCTTCTTCATCTCGCCATCCTTGATGGACGCCCACACCATCCGCTTGGTGGTAAAGGCGTGGCCGATGTTCCCGTCGGCGTCCAGCGCGATCAGTCCCCCGTGGCCG
>CAYLJH010000054.1:7416-10566 GCA_964383685.1 uncultured Candidatus Bathyarchaeia archaeon
CCGTGGCCGGTTGTCGAGACGCCTCCCACCTTGTTATCAGCGTAGCCGCCGCTGCCGATGAGTGGAACGTCCCCGATCCTGCCGACCCGTTTACCCGTTACCCCGCCGGTGCTGGTGGCGACGGCGATGTTCCCGTCACTGTCCATGGCAACCGCCCCGACCGTGTCGTGGCCGAATGAATCTCCAAACACGGCCTTCTCTGACCACTCCTCAAACTCCTGAGCCGCCTCCTCCGTGACAAGCTCCTCCTGGGTGATCCTCTCTAAATTGAACTCGTCTGCCACCCTGCTGGCCCCTTCCCCTGTCATCATCACGTGTGGTGTCTCCTCCATGACCTTACGGGCCAGCCTGATGGGGTACCTGACATCCTTTAATCCTGCAACTGCTCCGGCGTCCAGGTTTGCCCCGTCCATGATGAGGGCGTCCATCTCAACCGTTCTGTCCTCCGTGAGAACCGAGCCTATTCCGGCGTCGAAGCTGGGGTCGTCCTCCAGTACGTTGACAGCAGCCACGACGGCGTCCAGAGCCGAGCCCCCTGCCTCAAGGGCTTTCCACCCAGCCTTGACTGATTCCTCGACCCCATTCAGGTTTGCCTCCACGAGGCGGTCAGGGATGCCCCATGCGCCCCCGTGCACGATGATAACGGGTTTAACCATACCAAGAAGGGACGCCGGGGCCGATATAAAACGGGGTGCCATCCGGCGGCTGTCCTCCCGTGAATAACTCACTGTTTTATTCCCCCCTTTCCAAGGTGTTATTGAGCGTTATGTGCTGGTACGGCCCCCATGTTTACCTGAACGAGTTCATCCGCGAGAACCTGTGCGGCAGGATCATGGAGGTTGGTGTGTACAACGGTGAGAACGCCGTCAGGATGGTGCGGGCAGCGGTGAAGGGGCTTCCAGCCTCCGAGGTTGAGTACCACGGCTTCGATTTCTTCTCCAGTTACAGCACCGAGCGAATAGGGCGGAAACTGGATGAGACCGGGTGTAAATACACCCTTTTCGAGGGGAACACCATGGATACGGTCCCCGAGGCAGCGGGGAAGCTGCGGGCGATGGACATAATATTCATCGACGGGGGAAAGTCCTTCAACGAGGCTTGGAGCGACTGGGAGGGCTCGTCAAGGCTCATGCACCAAGGCACCGGTGTCTTTGTCCACAACGTGGATTTCTCGGGCGTGGCCAGGATGGTCACCAGTATCCCCAGGGATCGTTACGACGTCAAGTTGTTCACCCCACAGTTCGAGGGCAAGGTGGCCCTGATTAGAATAAAGTCATCCAATTAGGGGGAAAATAGGCCAACCCATCCCCTAGCGTGGTCCTGTGTATTCTACATTCGATTGTTATCAGCCAGCTAATTCGTCTCGATTACGTTCTGCGCTACTTGCATCGTGTCAAGGTGGAGATTCAATATTTTGGCTTCACGCTCGCATTCCATGAATGTATCGCAGAGCGGGAAACGCAGTCCAACTTTATGGCAAACATGGACCATTTTTCTTCCTCAAAACCAGTTTTGTTACCGGGTTTATCTTCCTGTGTGTGTGGTTTTTTCACACGCCCAGGTATGGGGAACTGTATCCTTCGTCTCTACGGGTGCTCTTTAATACCCAAATAAGAAAAAGAACCTGATGAAGATCGGAGTCCTTGGGTTTATACACGAGTCCAATTCTTTCGTGGAAAAACAGACAGGGATAGATGACTTCAAAGTATCCAGGGGCAATGACATCCTTACCCTGTGGAGAGGTACTCACCATGAAATCGGGGGCTTCATTCAAGCCGCCCACGAGAAAAACCTTGAACTCGTCCCGTTAATGACCGCCACGGCGACACCGAGCGGGGCGCTCACGAGGGTCACGTACGAGGCGATCCTTGGTGAGATGGTCCATACTTTATCAGATAACCCCGTTGACGGCCTTCTTCTCGCCCTCCACGGGGCCATGGTGGCAGAGGGGTACGATGATGCGGACGGGAACACGGCGAAAAGGGTTCGGGAGGAGCTGGGTGGGGACAGGCCAATCGTCATGACCCTTGACTGCCACGCCAACGTCTCGGGGCTGATGGTGGAGAGCGTCGATGCCGCCGTCATATATCGTACTAACCCGCACGTGGATCAGTTCGAGAGGGGCAGGGAGGCGGTCGCGTTAATTGAAGGAGCCATCAGGGGAGAGGTACGTCCAACTCAGCACCTTGAGCAGGTCCCCATGGTCATCAACATCTCTAAACAGAACACGGGCGAGGAGCCGCTGCTTTCCCTGGTGAACGAGATCGATAGAGCCAGGTCCAGAAAGAGGGTCATCAGTGTGAGCCTTGCCCTGGGCTTCGCCTTCAGTGACGTGGAGAAGATGGGGGCATCGATAATCGTGGTAACGGACGATGATCTGGACGAGGCTAAAAATATCGCGCGCTCCCTTGGGGGGTACGCATGGGGCATGCGGGACAGGTTTCTCTGCGATCTCCCGTCACCGGAGGAGGCGGTCAAGGAGGCCGGCATGGTTGACGGGACGGCGGTCTTGATGGATGTGGGTGACAACGTCGGCGGCGGAAGCCCAGGCGACTCAACGGTGTTACTGATGGAGGTGCTGGGGCAGGGCTTGGAGAAGGCGCTGGTGATACTTACAGACCCTGGGGCTGTTCAAGAATGCCTCAAGACCCCAGTGGGTGAATCCCTGACAATTGAGATTGGGGCCAAACAGGGCTCATCGCACGGGGCCCCAATCGAGGTACACGGGGTTCTCAGGGGGATTCACGACGGCTTGTTCACGGAGAACGAGCCCAGGCATGGGGGGCAAAGGGAGTTCAACCAGGGGACCACAGCGGTGATTGAGACTCCAGAGAAACACCTGATAGTACTGAACTCGATTAGGACTCCTCCTTTCAGCCTGCACCAGGTCACGAGCCTTGGCATTGACCCGCGGGAGATGAAGATAATCATAGCCAAGGGGGTGATCGCGCCGATAGCGGCATATGCGCCAATAGCGGAGAGGATTATCGCCGTGAACACCATCGGCTCAACAAGCGCTGATATCTACTCTTTCAGTTACAAGCACCGTAGGCGTCCACTGTACCCGTTCGAGGTTGATACAACGTACCCGCTCGACAACAAAAATTGAGTTATCGGTCCGTCGATTAACCGATAAGAGGATGGTGGGCC
>CAYLJH010000055.1:0-5854 GCA_964383685.1 uncultured Candidatus Bathyarchaeia archaeon
ATGGCGGATGCAAGCGGTGGGTTACATAACCCCGAAGCAACATTCGCGGCACTTTCTGCGGCAGCAGATGACGCAAACGAAGCAGCAGTGGAGGCGCTCGAAGCATCCAATACGGAGCTAACGAGCGATGTAGGAGCACTTGAAGCAGCTGAAGCTACGCTAGAAGCTGCAAAGGCTGATCTTGAGTCTGAGGTAGCGGCACTTGATATATCAGTCTCTGAGCTAGAGGCTGAGATCGAGGAGCTATCCAATCAGGGTATCCCTGGGTTCCCAGTGTCTTCAATAGCACTAGGTCTACTCATGAGCGCAGCAGCAGTGTTCTATATATCTAAGCCAAAACAAATAATCTAAACTAAACCCAATTTCTTTTTTTTATCTAAAAAACGAATTTTGTCGACTTTAATTAATATTATTTTTATATATTACCATCACAGACACTGAGCATGTCTCGGGATAGAATTCCATACCTTCTTGCCATTATTATTCTGATGGCTAGCTCTGTGTTGCTGTATCAGAATAATGACACCATCTCAAGCTTAAAAACCGAAAAAGGCCAGTTAACACAGGAAATTAATGAACACACTCAGATGATAAGTGAACAAATTCAGCAAGTCCAAGCTCTGATGGATCAGGTTAACCAAATGAGCGAGACCACTGAGCTTCTCAACAACTCACTGGTTGAAACTTTGGAATCCATTGAGTTAGAAAACGAGCGTGAACTTGGTACATTTGCGCAGGTTCTCTCAGTTGAGCGAATACTTTACGCCTATATGTTTAACGAAAAAATAAACTGTACTTTTTCCGTCAATTACAGTTTCCCAAATCCTACGGAAACCGTTTTCTTGGTTCTCGACACGGATCAGATAACAGTACTTGGATACGAGGAACTCAGCCTCGATGGATCGGGTATCAAAACCGTTGATGTTGAGATACATCTTCCAGAAGAAACCGGGAAATGGAAAGTTACTCCCTCTGTTTACTGGCTAAGTGATGATACGCCGACGTATAGTGCTACTGGATGGAAGAAACAGACGTCATTTGAGGTATTGGATGTCGATCCAGGCCACAGCCAAGGCTCATGCGGGGAAGAATCAGCGAAATGTCACGCTGGTTAATATAAAAAAGAAAAATAGGGATTAATAGAAAATCCCGAGGAGGGCGCTTAGCCCGAATACTGCCCCGATGAAGACTATTACCATCATAAAGACGAAACCGAAGAACACTGTCGTGATCTTCGTCTGTCGTGGCTTACCGACCAGGGCCGCTATGAATAGGACCAAGGCTGGTGCCCAGATGATTCCTATTACAAGGTACCCAAGTGGAAGTGGGGCGACATGTCCGCCATCGCTGGATGCCACGTTCATCAGTGCCTGAGCGAGGCCGAGGATTGCGGATGACATCTTAGTGTGTCTCCTCCTCTTCCAGCTCGATCAGTGGAACTATCTTTGTGATAATCGCGTACATCAGTATCGGTATGGCGAATGCTCCGAGCATAATCGCTATCTCCACCCATGAGGGCGCGTATATCCCGACCTGTTGTACTCCAATTGATAGAGTTGGCACGATGATCATGTACCGCTTGAACCAGAAAGCTATCACAAGCACGGTGCATGCGACGGCTGTTCCTTCAATGTGGACGTATCCCGGCTTGAACGCCTGCCAGAGCAGGAACGCGAACGGGGCAATCAACCCGAGGGTTGTCATCACCCAGAACAGGCTGGAGAAGCTGCCGAATATCCACTCGTAGGATACAAGGAACTCCGCCTCAGGTCCTGCATACAGTGCGCCTATCTGCTCCGCCATCATCATGTAGATGTAGATGAGGGTGGTGAGCATGGAGATGTTGGCCAAGCCCTTGAAGACCATTGGCTCAATGATGTCCTCCCAGTGGTAGATTCTCCTCATTACCGCCGCGATTACGACGACCGATGCCAGCCCTGATGCGACTGCCGCAACGATATAGTATGGGCCTGCGAAGGCCGTGAACCACAGGGGTCTGGACCCAAGCAGTGCAAATATCCATGCGACCGTCGTGTGCACCATTACCATGATGGGCAGGATGGTTACTGAGAGCCAGAACGACAGCCTGTCGATGGTGGCCCTTTCTCCTTCCTCGTAGAGGGGGATCAGCATCCCGTAGAACTTTCCCCTCAAACCCGTGAACCTCTCGCTCAGGAGTTTAAAGTCCTGGCGTAGGGTCAGGTAGAGGTAAGTCGCGCTCAGCGTCAGATATGTACCGACTGCCGTAATGTCCCAGGTTAGCGGGGAGAACTTGAACCTCTGCAAGTACTGCGTGATGAGGAGGTAACTCCTATCCGGTCTACCCAGGTCAATTACGATACTGAGGCCCGCCATTGCCAGACTGACGATGGTCAGCAGCTCGGCGATTCTCGCGATTTTGTGGTACCTATGCAGCTTCATCAATCGTACAGTCGCTGAGATGGCGATCCCGGCGTGGCTGATGCCGATGAAGAAGATGAAGTTGACGATATAGATGCCCCAGATGGTAACGTCGTTTAGGCCAGTTACCCCAAGTCCCGTGGACAGCTGCAGGACGTAACCGTAGATGGCCACGCCTGATATTACTGCCAGGATTGCGAGGAACGGGAAGAACTCCTTGGAGGTGTGCACCAGTGGCCTCATTAGTTTCTCGATTCGGCCAGTCATGACTTTTCACCATCCTTGTTCCACTTTACTCCACGCGTGAAGTATTGCAGCTTGGGTCTTGTCCCAAGGTTCTCCCTTATGTTGATGGTCCGCTCGGTCTCCCTAAGTATTGAAACCTCGCTGTTGGGGTCATTCAAGTCCCCAAAGTGCCTTGCACTCACCGGGCATACCTCGACGCATTTCGGGTTCTTGCCGTCCCTGGTCCTGTGTACGCAGAACGTGCACTTTTCGGTGACGCCCCTTGTCCTGAGCGGGACTTCCTCGTTGAGGACGACTACCGAGCCGTCCACGGGGTTGATCCTGCTTGGTGGGTGTTTTGGGTCCCACCAGTTGAACCGCCTCGCGTTGTAGGGGCAAGCTGCCATGCAGTACCTACACCCGATGCACAGGTCATAGTTGATGAGGACGATGCCGTCCTCGTCAGTATACGTCGCCCCAGTGGGGCAAACCCTTGTGCACGGCGCGTTCTCACAGTGGAAACAGTTGAAGCTGAGGTACCAGTGGTCATCCTTGGGTGACTCCTCGTAGTCTATTACTGCGCTGGTTGGTGGGATGCTCTCGACCGCCGTGATAGGCGTAGAGTTTTCCATCTCGTAGACATCAATCCAGTGCATGTTGCTTGGCTCATCGGGTATGTTGTTCTCCAGCCTGCACGCGTGCTGGCACCTTCTGCACCCTACACACGCGCCGACGTCGATCATCATCCCAAAATTAGCCCCATGGACGGGGTCCTTGTACTGGACCTTCGTGGATTGCCTCAGAACTGGGACGCCCACGTTCTTGTAGTCTACAGCTATCTTGTTGAACGCATAGAACAGTCCAACTGCTCCAACCTTTTTCAAAAAGTCTCTTCTGTTTGATTTAGACAAAGCTATTCCTCCTTAAGATCCACACTGAAAACGAAAGTATCAGCAAAACCCCAACAAAAGCTACCTTGTAACTCGTTGGAGCGGGGTCGTCAAACTCCCTTGCTGGTATCGGTGCAAGTGTTGAAATATTGTTTATAATAGGGGTGTGGGGGTCGTGGCACTCGGTGCAAACCGCCTGTGGGTTGTCGTGTGCCCCGTGGGTCCCCAGCGACCAATCTGTGTACCTCTCGTTGTGGCACTGTGCGCACAGCGGAACAGGGTCATCAAGGTCGTATGTCTTCCTATTCACCAACTCAAGTTTCAGTTCGTGGATGTCTCCGTGGCAGCTAAGGCACGCTTGGGCCTTCTCTCCCAGTACATCGTGTTTTTCCAAGGTTACATCGTGACAGCTCATGCAGTCCAGCTCGTGTTCCGTTGGGTTGAAGCTGTGGCCTGTTTTGGCCTGAACTCCTTTATAGAAATCAGCTTTCTCCACGTTCATGTGGCATTCGACGCAACCGATATCGTTCTGCCCGTGAGTTGACTCTTCCACCTGTGTGACGTGTGAATCATGGCACTGGCCGCATGTCTCATCCGGTGTCTCGAACTCCATCTTTGATGTGTGCTCGTTGTGACACGTTATACAATCGGCGCTCCCGTGGCTCGGTCCACCGACGACCCACTCATCGTAGGTCGGGTATGGCCCCGTGTGGCATTCCCCACATAGCTCAGGTGACGTGTCTCTATTCATTGTGTCCCCTGGCCCGTGGCATGCCTCACACTGAATACCCGTCTGGAAGTATGTTTCAGTGGTCTTATCGTAGCCCGTTGTATGGCATTCGAGGCAGTCATTGGATGAACCAAGATCAGTCCATACCTTCTGGAATTCCTCGTTGGAATATCCAATGGTGTGGACCGACTGTGCGTGCTCCCCTACCTGTGGGGAGTGGCATTCAACACAGTATTTCGCGCCTTTGTACTCGTCATGAGATTCGGCATTAACGATTGTCGTCTGGCTGATAGCTAAAAGTGCAACGTACACTAGCAGTAGGGTGAAAGCAACTTGCTTTCCCTTCGACATACCTGTAAAGATATCCATATGTCTTACCGTTGACAAAGTTATCGCATTATCCCTGATGGATCACCTATTTATATAATACGCCGGGATGCCCAAATTATATGACATAGTTACAACGGTTCATGACAAAATTGTGTATAAATGGAATAATATTAGGCCCTTTTTTACAAAGTGGACAAGGTTGATTATTAAATAAATCTAGGTGGTAAAATAATGTGCGCGCGCAGAATGCTTGGATTTCTGTCGCGTTGATTGCATCCCAAGTCTGGAATAAGGGCGGCGTATCCCTGTTTAAGTGTTGAAATGGACGGGCCATTCATACTTTTTCATCGATCTAGTCCGCATAACCATTAATCAATGGCACAACCTGGACTTTGAGGATTATATTGTTTGAGGCTTTTCGGTGGCTGGTGAACTTGGCGGTAATTATTATTTTATTAATAATCTGAACAGACTGATCAAATTGTAAACTAACATATATGAGAACAGTGTATGCTAGCATCAAATGTCACTTGATGAAACAGACCTGAGCATAACGAAACTTCTCAGGCAGAACCCGAGGATGCCCTACACCAAGATAGCTGATACCCTGGGTATCTCCCGAGTAACGGTAAAACACAGGATTGACAAGATGCTTGCCGAGGACCTCATTATACTGTCGGCGAGGCCAAACATAAGGAACCAAGGCGGCAAGATGGCGATGCTGGGCCTGGAGGTAAAGAGCGAGGATCTCTGGGAGGAGTGCATGATCAAGCTCAACAGCTTGCCCTGGGTTCTCATGGGCTTCAAGGCGATGGGTAAATCGAATCTCCGCGTGCTGATCTACGGCGAGAACGATGAAATCCTTGAGCGGAATATTGATGACTTTAGGTACTACCACTGTGTCAACTTTATCGAGGTCGAGATTCTGGGAAAACCCATAGTCGGGCCTTACTAGTTTTTTATTGAAAGAGAAAATGTTGGGAACCGATTCAAGATTAGGGAAGTTCCCAACACTGGTCTTATTTTTGAGGTACAACCTTGCTGTAAGGTCTAGACCAAGACTATTTCTTCGTTACGATATATTAAAACCCTTCCCCGAAAATGAGCATAATGTATATTTTATCTCTTGATTAATTACAATATGCTTGTTATTATTTTATGTATTATCCAATCTGTGATAATGGTAGTTTATTTTATTGTTAATGATATTGTACACATTGATATATTCATCAATTTTATCTTTATGTACTATCGAATCTTCCAGCTTCTTATGATCAAT
>CAYLJH010000055.1:5864-10493 GCA_964383685.1 uncultured Candidatus Bathyarchaeia archaeon
AATATGTGCAAAAAACATGTTCACAAGGAGAAAATGTTTGGAACTTTGTCAATTCATTCAACCAGTAATATTTTTATCCTCATAGCTGCTAAACAGCCATCATGGTTGAATCGTTCTCAATTAAAAGAACAATTCTAAGGGGGATATGAATTGTATCAAGTAAGTGGCTCAGATGCGTTCTGGGCGTTCGCTGTAATTGACTTTGCATTCCTTGCCTTAGCAGTTATCTCATCTAGGCTGGTTGGCCCGAGAAAGCCAAACAAGATCAAGAACACGACTTTTGAGTGTGGACAGGATCCGTTCGGTGAGGCCAGGTCGTTCCGGTTAACTGGGATTTCCCGTTACTTCGGTTACGCCGTCGCCTTCTTTGCACTTGACGCTTTCGCGTGGATAATCCTCACATCGGCTCTCTCATTCCAGATGAGCCCTGGCCTGGTATCGATGATTTCTATCTACACTCTCGTAATCTTTGCCGGGATCGCATACTTCCTTGTGGAGAAGGACAAGCTGGTGAACTGATGGAACAAGAAGAACAAGCGAGCAGGGTACTGGAAAACATTCCAGGAGCCTCCCTTGCATACAAACTGGTAGACTTTATCGACGGCTGGTCGAGAAAGTACTCGATCTGGCCCATCCACCTTGTAACTGGCTGTTGCAGCCCGGAGTTCATGCAGGTCTCAGGAGTACGGTTTGATATGGAGCGACTTGGGGTTCTCCCATTCGCGAGCGTCAGGCAGTGTGATTGTATCATGGTAGTTGGAATCGTATCACGTAAGATGGCTGATAGGGTCAAGTACCTCTACGCCCAGATGGGCGAGCCAAAATACGTGGTCGCGGTCGGTGCATGCCCCACGGGCAAGGGCCCCTTCTACGACTCGTACTCGATAGTCGCCATTGATGAGTACGTTCCAGTTGACGTGTATATTCCAGGCTGCCCGCCGAGGCCAGAGGCCATCATCCACGGCATGATGCAGCTTCAGGATAAGATAATGAAGGAGAGGAGACTTGGTAAAATTGAGTAACCTATCTGACTTCATATCCTCGTTCGAGGGGACTTATGGAAAATTAGTAGAGTCCGTCGAGATATTCGAGGAAACCAGGGCATCAATCATAGCGAAAAGGGACAGCTACATCGAGGTAGCGGAGATCCTCAGGGACGAGTACGGCTTCGTGATCCCCATCGCGGGAGGGGCCGTCGATTACCCCGAGGAGAACAGGATGGAGATGAACTATTACCTCGACAGTCCTGATTCCGATTTCATAGTAATTTACCGTGTTCACTTGGCTAGGGACGACCTCGTACTACCCACAATGACCACGGTCTGGGAGGCCATGAGCTTCCACGAGAGGGAGACCAAAGAGATGTTCGGAATAGATTTCGAGGGCCATGAGAACATGATCTCCCTGCTTCTTCCCCCGGACTGGAAGGGCGGTTACCCGCTTCGCAAGGACTTCAAGGGAGAAGGTGTCGAGTAATGCCAGAACCAAAAATTGAATCTGAAATAATGAGGATCAGCTGGGGACCCCAGCACCCCATGAGCGGACAGACAAGGATTCTCCTTGACACTGACGGCGAAAAAGTTCACAAGATCATAGCCGATATAGGGTACACCCACAGGGGAATCGAGAAGGTCCTGGAGAACAGGACCCTCATCGGTGGAATAATCCCTATTGACCGGATGAACATGGTTGATTCGTCCAATATCAGCATAGGGTATGTCACCGCGTGTGACAAGGCGTACGGACTTGAGGTGCCCGAGAGGGCCCACTGGATCCGTTCCCTAGTCTGCGAGATGGGCAGGATCAACAGCCACCTATACGCGTTCGGGCTTCAGGCCGAGGCCACCGCGTACTTCCCGGCGGTCTTCCTCTGGACGACCATTGATAGGGAGATACTGCTTGATCTCTTCGAGGAGCTGACCGGTGCGAGGTGGAGCTATAACCACTTCCTACCTGGCGGAGTCTTCAAGGACTTCCCGGAAGGCTTTGAGGCGAAGATCATCGAGGCAGTCCATTACCTCAGGGGGAGGTTCAAGGACTACTGGAACGCCATGGTGGAGAACCCCATGTTCGAGATGAGGTGCGACAACGTGGCTATACTTGAGCCAAAGGACGCGCTCAGGCTTGGGGCAACGGGCCCCGTGCTTAGAGGCTCGGGAATTCCCATTGATATGAGGAAGGAAGAGCCCTACGCGGCCTACGCCTCCCTTGACTGGGAGGTAATCACCGAGGACGCCTGCGATGTAATGGCCAGGACCAAGGTGAGGTTCCACGAGATCGGACAGTCGCTTAACATGATGGAGCAGATAGCCAAGGAGATCCCCGAGGGCGAGACCCGCGCAAGGTTCTCCCCGTTCTCAAGGGCACCCGAGGGTGAGTACATCACTAGGGTGGAGAACGGCAGGGGCGAGTTGTCGATCCACATGTGGACCGATGGCACGACCAACCCTTACAGGGTCAAAATCATGCCCCCGTCCCTCAGGAACATGTACGTATTCGAGAGGCTCGCTGAGCTTAGTGAAATAACAATAGCGGATATCCCGGTGGTCATCAACTCGATTGACCCCTGGTATCTGGACAGTGACCGGTAGGTGATATGAATGGATTACACAAACATAGCACTTGGAACTGCGAGCAGGACGGGACAAACCCTAGCTAGCATCATGGCTTGGATAGTTGAATTCCTAACTGTAAACAGCAAGCCAATTCTACAGGTTTTAGTACTGCCTGGACTAGCCTTTACGCTCGTATTTGCCCTCGTGGCTGTATGGTTCGAGAGGAAATTCCTCGCAAGAGCCATGCTCAGGGTCGGACCCTATTATTGCGGTGGACGCGCAGGAGTGCTTCAAGTCTTCGCGGACTTTATCAAGCTCTTCCTGAAGGAAATGATCATACCGGATAACGTGAACTGGATGTTCTTTGCACTTATGCCGATTATGGTTTCTTTCGTCCCCGGACTAGCCCTGATCCTGATCCCGTTCGACGCGAACTGGGTCCTCTGGGACATCGGTAGCCTTGGGCTGCCCATGTTCCTAGCGATCATGGGGATAGCGCCACTCATGCCAATATTCGCTGGCTGGGTGTCAAACAACAAGTACAGCTTCATAGGTGCCTGGAGGGTCGCCTTCATGTACATCTCAGGCGAGATTCCAATAGTAATCTGCGCCGCGGCCGTTGCGATTATGGCGGGTTCATTCAACCTAGTCAAGATCGTTGAGGCCCAGAGCAATTTGGTATTCGCGGTTCCCCAGTTCATTGGCTTCGTAGTCTTCTTCATCGGGGTGCTCATCGAGTCCGAGAGGACTCCATTTGACCTCCCCGTGGCCGAGACCGAGCTGGTGTTCGGGTGGAGGACGGAGTTCAGCGGGATCCTATTCGGGTTCACGATGATGGCCGAATACGTCATGCTTCAGGCATGGTCGCTGCTCTTCATCACGCTATACCTCGGCGGGTACAGCGGCCCAATAATTATGGGCAACGTTATCGGGAGCCACATCTTCTGGCTGCTGGCGAAGTTCAGCATGGTGATAGTGTTCGTAATACTGCTACGCACCGTTTTCCCGAGGCCCAGGATGGACCAGATGCTCAAGATTGGATGGAGCTACCTGACGCCACTTGCACTGCTGAACCTGTTCATAGTGCTTGGGCTCAAGATGTGGGGGGTTTACTGATGCACTGGCTGTTAAGACTACTCAGGCCTATCGCCATAGTAGCCCCCTATGTTCTGAGAAACTCTCAGACGGTTGCGTACCCAACGGAGCGCCTTATCTTCAAGGATAGGTTCCGTGGACGCCACCAGTTCTTCTTCGAACGCTGCATCAACTGCAGCATATGTGCGCGAGTCTGCCACAGCAAATCCATCACAATGGTGGAAGTCGAGGGAAGGGAGAAGACCTTCCCCCAGTTCGACTACAACACATGTAGCTTCTGCGGTTACTGTGTGGAGTTCTGCCCAAAGCAGGCTCTAGAGTTCACCGACGTCATCGAGATGGCGGTAAGCGATAGGTCAGAGTTGGTCTATACTCCTGAGCAGCTCAGCGTAGTGCCTAAGATCAAGGACTTGGTCCCACGCATGAAGCGGAGGGTCGAGGCGTATCTTACGGATAAGGAGATGAAGTACCGGAAGGTGGAAGACGTATGATTGCAATGTATTTCGTTTTATCACTCGTGCTCGTCAGTGCCGTACTAGCGGTAACGAGCAAGAACATCATTTACTCAGTAGTAGCCCTACTTTCAACAAACGTTTCGTTGGGCATGGCCTACTACATGATGGGGGCCCCGATGGTATCCCTCTTCCAACTGGCGATATTCGCCGGAGCCGTCGTCGTGTTCTTCGTGATCACTGTCATGTTGACCTCGGGAGGGGACATGGAGTACGATATTGACCCCGATCCGATGATGAACAAGAAGACACAGTTTGCCCTTATCGTGATAGCGGTAGAGGTAATGGTAACCGCTTCCATGGGGCTCAGTCCTTCAGTATCCACTCGCAACTCAGGGTGCTCTGGAATCTCATACGGATCACTGATCCCGGTAAACTCCGGAATCTCTCCTCTTCTGGCCTTTGCGTACAGACCCTTGCGGTCACGCGCTTCACATTCTTCAAGTGAAGTTGCCACGTGTATTTCG